>NZ_JCBCCK010000034.1:0-6469 GCF_059864935.1 Planktosalinus sp. | reverse complement strand
AACCGCCTTTGAACAAGGCCACCAACTCGATGCTTTTTTTACCATAAATACCGCAGAAAATTTCAATTTTTCAATTGCTTACAAAGGAGTGCGCTCTTTGGGGAATTATCAAAATACACTCACCAGCACCGGAAATTTCAGATTTACCACCAATTACAAAACCAATAATAAACGCTACAATTTGAGAACACATATCGTGTTTCAGGATTTGCTCAACCGTGAAAATAACGGGTTGAAACCTCAGTTCATTCCGTTATTTGTTGATAATGACGACGATTTCAGAGACCGTGGCAGGCTGGAAGTGCAATTTGAAGATGCCGAAAATATCCTTAACGGAAGACGATTTTATCTGGAGCACGACTACAACCTGATTGACTTTAGTGATGCTGATTCCTATACGTTTTTAAAACTGGGAAATGTGCTGACTTTTGAAAATAAATCCTACCGTTACCAGCAGGAAAGCCCCTTTGAGGAGTTTGGACCTTCTTATGCCACACAAAATTTAAAGAACCGCGTGAAGCTGGAAGAATTTTACTCCAAAGCATTTGTGCATTTCAGCAATAATTTACTTGGAAATGTTCAGGTGTTTTTGGGATATACAGATTTTAATTACGGCTACAACAGCGTGCTAATTCTTGATGATGAACGCATCACAAATAGACTCACAGGCAATATTGTTGAAGCCGGTGCTTCCTATCAAAAGGAGTATCGCGGTTTTGAACTTTTTGGTAAAGCGGCTCTCAACATTTCCGGTGACTATGAAGGCAATTATATACTTGGGCAGGCTTCTTATGAGTTGGACGAAAATAACAAGGCTCAGGCAACGATGTATATCAATTCAGTGGCACCCGATTATCATTTTCAATTGTACCAAAGTGATTATGTGAACTACAACTGGCAAAACAGTTTAAGAAATATCAAGACCCAGCATTTACAGTTTGATTTGCAATCAAAAGCCTTGCTCAATGCCTCTGTGAGCTATACAGGTATTGACGATTATACCTATTTTTCGAGAACCGAAACTGACACAACCACCACACCGTTTCAATACAATGGCAGGGTGAATTACCTAAAAGTGGAAGCCGAACGCCAAATCGATTTGGGTAAATTTTCAGTGCTTGGCCGGTTGACTTATCAAAACATACTCGACGGGCAGGAAGTGTTTAAAGCTCCCGAACTTCTGGGCAGGGCCAGCGTGTTTTACAGCAATGAGTTTTTCAAAAAAGCCCTCTTTTTGCAAACCGGTGTCACCGGAAAATATTTTACTGAGTATGAAATGAACGCCTACGACCCCGTGCTGGCCGAGTTTTATGTGCAAAACAATCAAACCCTTGGCGGCTTCCCGATGATTGACCTGTTTGTCAATGCCAAAATAAGCCAAACCCGCATCTACTTTAAATGGGAACATTTTAACGCCCTTTTCACTTCACAAAACAACTATTTCTCTGCTCCAGGGCATCCTTTCCGGGATGCGAAGATTAGGTTTGGACTTGTATGGAATTTCTTTATGTAGGCTTTATGGAAACACTTATATTGGAATATAGACTAACCAATCATCAGAAGCTAATTCTTTCTCTAGTCCCTGCAATTCTTCTTGTTTTTATTATTGAGATGTTATCTGTCTCACTGAATTTTAAAGGATATCTATTTGTTTTTTTGTGCTCATTATTTTTTATCTTTCTAGTAGGCAGAGTTTTCTCTAGGAGAGGTTTAATTGCAAAAAATAACAAATTATACATTGGGGTATTTTATTTTAATATTTTAATTTTTAAAAAGCATATTGACCTGAAGGATTGGACCAAAATTTCAATATTGAAGTTTAACAGAAGACAAAAGCTTGCTTTTTTTACGTCTGCAAACCCTGACTTATCAGAACGATTTAATGCATTTGATGTGTGTTTGTTAAATGAAAAGCACACTCGAAGACTTGCATTGATTTCTCTTAGAAATGAAGAAAATGCACAAAACGCAATTCGGTTTCTAAATGCAAATTTTAATTTTAAGTTTGAAACTTATAGTCCGGATTTTACTTAATCTTATAATGAACTTGTCAAAAATTAAATATTGGAATGGTTTAAGAATAGGTTTAAACAAATGGCTTTTGCTATTAGGTGTTTTATCAGTAATTATCGTAATGGGTTTTTATGATAATAATGATTCATTAAACTTTATAATTCCCAATCAAAGATTTACTTTGACGGTTTATGCTATCATAAATTTTTTAATCTATCTCGCTGTTGTAAATACTTTTCTTTTGGTAATCGAAATGATTGATAGAACTATTAATTTCAAAGAAAGAAAAACTCTTAGTCATTTTTTTAAATGGTTTGCAATGTTATTTTTTATTGGTATTATGTTAGTTCAAATTACTTTGCTGATTCTTAATATAATCAACTAAAAAACCGACCCTTTTTCAAAAGCCGGTTATGGAATTTGGTGCTTGTAAATTGGAATTTAATCCCTAAGTAACCCTCTCGAAATCACAATCTTCTGTATCTCGCTGGTGCCTTCATATATCTGGGTAATTTTGGCATCACGCATCAAACGCTCTACGTGGTATTCTTTTACATAACCATTGCCGCCATGAACCTGTACAGCTTCAACAGCTACTTTCATAGCAACTTCAGAGGCTTTTAGCTTGGCCATGGCACCGCTCATGTCATAGTTTAGGCCCTGGTCTTTTTCCCAGGCGGCTTTCATTACCAGGTGTCTGGCACATTCAATTTCCACAAGCATATCAGCCAGTTTAAAGGCAATGGCCTGGTGGTTGCAAATTTCAGTGCCAAAAGCTTTTCTTATTTTTGAATAATCGCGGGCCAGTTCATAAGCACCTCCGGCTATTCCCAGAGCCTGAGCAGCAATACCAATTCTTCCGCCGGAAAGGGTTTTCATGGCAAACTTAAACCCAAATCCGTCTTCACCAATGCGGTTTTCCTTGGGCACTTTCACATCGTTAAAGTTCAGGGTGTGGGTGTCGCTTCCGCGTATGCCCAATTTGTCTTCTTTAGGCCCGATTTCAAAACCTTCCCAGCCTTTTTCAACGATAAAAGCGTTGATGCCACGGTGTCCTTTTTTACGGTCGGTTTGTGCGATTACCATATAATAATCCGCATTTCCTCCGTTGGTAATCCAGTTTTTGGTTCCGGTAAGCACATAGTGGTCACCTTTGTCAATAGCGGTTGTTTTTTGTGAAGTGGCATCACTTCCTGCTTCAGGTTCTGAAAGGCAAAAAGCACCCAGTTTTTGACCCGATGCTAATGGCACGAGGTATTTTTGTTTTTGTTCTTCGGTTCCAAATTCCAGCAAGCCATAACACACCAATGAGTTATTTACAGACATCACCACAGAAGCCGATGCGTCTATTTTTGAAATTTCTTCCATCGCCAGAACATAAGCCACAGTGTCCATACCGCTTCCCCCATATTCCGGCGGGACCATCATTCCCATAAAGCCCAATTCGCCCATTTTTTTGACTTGTTCGGCTGGAAATTCTTGTTTGTTGTCGCGTTCAATGACGCCGGGCAATAATTCGGTTTTTGCAAAATCACGCGCCGCATCGCGTATCATGATATGTTCTTCAGATAGATTGAAATCCATAGTGGGGGTTTTATTAGGTATATATTTTAAAAGTCCACAAAGATACTTCTTTAGCACCGTTTTTTCAATTATTCGGTTTAATTTTACCAAAATGGCAAAAGAAAACTACAACGTTATAGGAGTAATGAGCGGCACCTCGCTTGATGGTGTTGATTTGGCCTATATCGCTTTCGCGAAAAGCGATAACTGGTCATTTAATATTATTGAAGCTGTTACTGTCCCTTACCCAACCCTTTGGAAGCAGCGTTTGCAAAAGGCTATTCATCTTTCAGAAAAGGAGTTGCGTGAGTTGAATGAAGAATATACTGAGTATTTGGCTGGAGTGATTCAAGGGTTTGTAGATTTGATTGACGAGATTCCCGCCTTCACTTCGACTCCGCTCAGTGGCCGCGCGGGAATTGACGTGGTCAGTTCTCATGGACATACAATCCTTCATCAACCGGAAAATGGAATCACTTTACAAATTGGAAATCTGCCACTACTTGCTCAAAAACTCCAAAAAACAGTGGTGTGTGATTTCAGGGTTCAGGATGTGAAGCTTGGTGGGCAAGGCGCGCCTTTGGCTCCGATAGGTGACCAATTACTATTTTCTCAATATGATTACTGCTTGAATCTGGGGGGATTCGCCAATATATCCTTTGAAGAAAATGGAAAAAGACTGGCATTTGATGTTTGCCCGGTAAATGTTGTTTTAAATCACTTGGCAGAAAAATTAGGCTTACCTTATGATGATGGCGGAAAAATTGCCAAATCCTGTAAAGTTTCTGTTGAATTAATCGAAAAACTGAATTCTTTGCCATTTTATAAGCGTTCACATCCAAAATCATTGGGTCTGGAATGGGTTCAAAAAGAAATATTTCCTTTAGTAGAAAAATCAGGATTAAATGTTGAAGACCAAATCGCTACATTCACCGAACATATAGCCATTCAACTTACTGCCGTTTTTAAACCGGGAGCTTCTGTACTTGTCACTGGTGGTGGGGCTTATAACAACTTTCTTTTAGAGCGAATAAATCACCATAAAAACTTAAACCTCATGTTGCCCAATAAAAGTATTATCGAATTTAAAGAGGCGGTGATTTTTGGATTGCTGGGTGTTTTGAAATTGAGAGGTGAAAACAATTGCATGGCAACTGTAACTGGGGCAAGAATGGATCATTCTTCAGGAAAAGTTTTTGTATAACTTTTGTATAACACATTGTTATAATGGTTATATTTGTTTAAAAACAAGATATGAAAATCCAAACAGCATTCAGACTTGACGAAGAATTGCTTGAAAAATTAAAAAAAGAAGCCAAGAAAGAACAGCGCAGCCTGAACAATTATGTTGAGTTTTTGCTCTCGCAATTTGTCAACAAACAACCCAATGAAGATACACTTAAAGCGCTTCAGGAAGCATTAGACACAGATGATCTAGAAAAAATTGAGGATGTTGATGCGTTTTTGAAGAGCCTTTAGGATGTACAAACTTCTATACACAACCAGATTTAAGAAAGACCTTAAAAGGCAACGACAAAATTTTGAGTTAATAGGAGTAGTTTTAAAATTGCTCCGGCAAAAGGGGGTTTTGGGAATTCCTCAAACGATGAAACCCTATAAGCTCAAAGGAAATTTCAAAAATTGCTGGGAGTGTCACATCAAACCTGATTTGTTAATCATTTGGATTCAAATTGAATCACCCGGAGAAATAAAGTTGATTAGAATCGGAAGCCATTCAGATTTATTTGGCTGAAATTGTTATTCATTTTTTCTGAAAAATACATGTACTTTTGTGCCATCATAAAAAACAAAACACACCCCTACAATTAAATAAATTCATGAAAGAATTACTCCAGAAATTTGAAAATAAATCTCCAGAAATTGTATTTCACTGGAATGACCCCGAAACCGAAGCCGAAGGCTGGACAGTCATCAACTCATTAAGAGGTGGTGCTTCTGGTGGCGGAACCCGTATGCGTGTAGGGCTTGACCAAAACGAAGTGTTATCTCTTGCCAAAACTATGGAAGTGAAATTTACAGTTTCCGGACCTCCAATTGGTGGCGCAAAATCAGGAATCAATTTTGACCCCAAAGACCCCAGGAAAAAAGGCGTGCTTGAGCGTTGGTACAAAGCGGTTTCCCCGCTTTTAAAAGCCTACTATGGCACCGGAGGTGATTTGAATGTGGACGAAATTCACGAAGTAATCCCTATCACCGAAAACTGCGGTGTCTGGCATCCACAGGAAGGCGTTTTTTCCGGACATTTTCATCCCACCGAAGCTGATAAAATCAATCGTATTGGCCAATTGCGTCAGGGAGTCATCAAAGTATTGGAAAACGACAATTTTTCACCTGATGTCACCAGAAAATACACAGTAGCCGATATGATTACAGGTTATGGCGTGGCTGAAGCCGTAAAGCATTTTTATGATATTTACGATGGCGATGTAAAAGGCAAAAGGGCCATCGTTCAAGGATTTGGAAATGTAGGTTCAGCTGCCGCTTTTTATTTGGCAAAAATGGGTGCCAAAGTGGTGGGAATCATCGATCGCGTGGGCGGCGTGATTAATGAAGACGGCTTCACCTTTGAAGAAATCAGACAATTGTTTTTAAATAAAGACGGCAATACTTTAGTTGCTGATCAAATGATGCCCTTTGAAGAAATCAATGAAAAAATTTGGAACATACAAGCAGAAATATTTGCACCATGTGCAGCATCCAGGTTGGTAACTCAAGGTCAAATAGATAGTATGATAGCTTCGGGACTTGAAGTAATTTCAAGTGGTGCCAATGTGCCTTTTGCAGATAAGGAAATATTTTTTGGCCCAATCATGGAAGCCACCGACTCAAAAGTGAGTATGATCCCTGATTTCATCGCAAACTGCGGAATGGC
>NZ_JCBCCK010000026.1:0-11301 GCF_059864935.1 Planktosalinus sp. | reverse complement strand
ATCTGGCTACAATGATTTGGAATGGTCCGGATGCTGAAGATCGTTGGGTACGCCAAATCTGGGTACCTCAAATGCCGGGGCTGATATACACGCTTTACGTCCGGCAGACAGTCAGCGAAACACCATAAGAAGCAACAGGCCTTTTGAGGCCGGAACAGGAGCAGCGTCTTACATTACCGCTTCTGGTAACTTTTATCCCGGAGATGAATGGAGAGGCGATGTAGCCCGAATGATGATGTATATGTATATGAGGTATCCCACCCAATGTGCTGCCACTACTGTGGGTGCAGGCTCAACCAATTATGCGCCATTGGGTGATATGCCTGATATTTTTCTAATTTGGAACGTCCAAGATCCTGTTTCTGATTTTGAAATTCAACGCAACAATCACATAGAAATTGAACAAGGAAATAGAAATCCTTTTATAGACAATCCTTATCTGGCTACAATGATTTGGAATGGTCCGGATGCTGAAGATCGTTGGGATGTATTGTTCACAGAAACCCACACTACCGAACCTGTTTTTGTTTACCCTACGGTAACTGACTGTTGTTTCAACATTCACAATTATTATGAGCCAATCAGTACTGTAACCGTTTATAGTTCCACGGGCCAAAGGTTTGAAGTAAACGCTGAAAATAATAAATTGTGTTTGGATGGTTTTCCTTCCGGCTTGTATTTTATTTCAGTTGAAAACCAAAATAACCGGCAGTTTTTTAAAGTGATAAAGCGCTAGGATTTTTTGGAATTCCGGGCTTAAGTTCTCATATTTTTATATCCTTGTGGATTTCAATGATACTTTTAGACTTTGTGGGACTAACTGCGTTGATCCCAACGAGGAATCCAATACAACCTTTAAATGCTTCAGGCTATTGCATTTGGAGCATTTAAAGGTTGCGGAGGAAGAGGAATCTTTAAATATGAGATAAAAGATCACAAACAATTCGGTCCCGATTTTGTCACAGGTTGGTGGTTTAATAGAAACTTAAAAATATTTAGAAATATCCAGCGTATAGATGCTACACCTGAAGACAGAATTTTGGTAATCTATGGGGCAGGACACATGAATATACTAAACATATTCTTTGAAGCTTCACCCGAGTATGAATTACTATACGTAAATGATTACTTAAATTAACACATTACTAAAAAGGTATTTATGAATAGTTGCAGGTTTAGCAAAGAAATTGTTTGCCGAGGCTTTACAATACGCATATAAAAGCTAAAATATAAATAATTGGCTTACAATATTTATTCCTAGCTGCGATTCCCTTAGTTTATTGATTGGTTTGTAAGAGCCATTGTCTTAATTTTAGTATGATTTTTTCTTTTATCTATTGACTCAAAATTCTTAACTGTTGTTACTAACTCTTGGTAGTATTACACTCCTCCTCTGTAATAATCTAAAACTTTAACCCTCAACAAATATTCATAATTGGCATTGGCAAAATTGATCCGGCATTGTAAAAATTGATGTAATAAGCCAATAATTCCTGTACAGACCATTTCTTGTTTGGTTTGTTTTCAGAAAGATAGTTTAGTTAAGCTGTGAGTGCTTGTCGATCATTTTAAAATTCTTTATAATATACATTTCCCTCTTTGACCGCGTGTTTATTTAGTAAATTAGTCCAAGCATTGTGATCTAGATTGAAAGATGAGTTTGTTGTGGTGGAAATCAATTTCTCAGGAACTTCAGGTATTGGGAGTCCTCAGCTTGTATAACCTGTGGCAGATAAAAGCGTGCAGCCTTTTGTTGTAAAAGCAAACAGTGCTAAAACAAAAATTGGGATTAAAAATGTAGTAAGAATTAGTTTTTTCATTATTTAGATACACTGCTGTCCGGCAAAATAATTGAATTCATATAAACCATTATCATATTAACATATTCCGTCCGCCGATTGGCGGACTTTGTTTTATGTAAGGGTTGCTTTTGATTACCAATATATAGCCCCTCTGGGGCTTTAGTCCCGATAGGGACAAAATATTGGTAATAAATACATTACAAAATTTTTATAAGTCCCTTAGGGACGATATTTTTTTTACCGGACAACAGTGATTTAGATATTCAAAAATTTTAAAACTAAATAAACCAAAGCACCAAAAAATGCAGCGATGGGCAAGGTCAATACCCAGGACAAAACTATTTTTGAAACCATTTTGACATCTGCCTTCTTAGTGACTGATCCAATTCCGAAAATGGAACCAACCGACACGTGGGTTGTAGAAACGGGTAAGCCGTGAACACTGGATGATGTCACTAATAAGCCGGTAATGAGATTGGCACTTAACCCTTGTCCCTAACTTATTGGCGTGATTTTTTTGCTCATGGTCAACCCCACTTTTTTGGCATTGAGCAGGCCCCCAACAGCCATAGCAATACCTATGGAGAGCATGCCCCATTGAATGTCAAACGCATTGATAACCAAAAGTAAACCCACAATTTTTGGAGTGTCGTTGAGTCCGCGTGCAAAGCTTACAACTCCGGCACTTACAAAGTGGAGGGTATCCATTACTTTTTGTATGGAAACCCCAAGAATTTCACCATCATATTTTTCAGTAAACCGCTCTTTTTTGCACCTAACAAGTTCTATGCGGGAAGTTTTATCAGCCACAAAAGCGTTTGCTTGCAACTGAACAGAGCTTCCTTCTATTTCATTTACACAAACACAACTGCTTTTGGAAACACCTGTTTTCTCCCTGATAAACCGAAACATCAAATAAGCAATAAAACTCAAAACGGCAGCCAAAAGAGGACTGACTAATAATGGAAATAAAAAGGAAGCCCCTAATTTTGAAAAATTGAAGTCCATGCCGACAGCCATTAATCCTGTGCCAAAAAGAGCGCCCACCAAACCGTGAGTTGTGGAAATGGGCATCCCAATTTTAGTAGCCAGAAAAACCGTCAATGCCGCTCCCATTGCCACCGAAATCGCAAAAACAGGCATCTGTGCCAATTCCTCCGGAACGAGTCCGTTTCCTGAAAAATTCTTGATTAATGCGCTCGCTATAAATATAGATGCCACAGGACCTGCAAATGTTGTGATTGTAGCCCAGGTAATCGCCTTTTTGTAATTGGTGGTATTACTTCCAAAGAGTGTTGCCACTCCTTTGAAATTATCATTGACACCATTGGTATAGGCTAAAAAAACAGGCTGCGACAAAGAGCAGGATAAGAATCATAATCTATGGATTTAACAACAACCGCCACCGTCATAATGGAAGGTGGATTCACTGAAAAAAATATCATCCCGTCCCAGGTCTACCAAAGCTCCGGCGGTTTTATCACAAATAGCCAACGGCTGAATTTTTAAGAGGATATGTCTTTTTTGTCATCCAGAAAAGGTTCATCTCCATAGTAAATGGCAGCTTTACCGGTAAAAATACACGGGCCGTCTGCGGGCGTAGGGTCTTTAATGGCCGCGACTTCTATCGACTCTATATATATCAGTTCGTCAGTAGGGTAGTGTTTTGGGTCGAGGATGCGATACGGTTTTCTGGCGCGTATTTCTATGGTTCCAAAACCGGCATCGGTAAGTGCTTTTATATACTTAGCAATGGGTAAACTTCCGCTTAAGCACAAAGCTCGTAAACGGTCGTCATTGTGCAGGGTTTCGTTAATGGGTTGCTCACAAGTGGGGTCGCTCATGACCAGTTTGCCGTGGGGTTTTAATACACGGTACATTTCTTCTATGGCTTTTTTTAGATCTTCGGATTTAAAGATATTGAACAGGCAGTTTTGTGCAGCCACATCAATGGAGTTGTCCTCCACCGGAAGGTTAAGTACATCTCCTTTTTTAAGTTCGACAAAGTCACTTTTGAACCAGGGGTTTTGCGCTTCGGCTTCGATAAAGTTTTTGCGGGAGGCTTCCAGTATTTCATCCACCATATCGACCCCACAACACCGCCTTTATGAAGGTTGAAATAGGCGAATTGCAGCAATTCCATACCACCGCCAACTCCCACATAGAGCATTTTTGGATTGTTGGAAAGATCGCGGGAAAGAACGGTACTTCCGCAACCGTAGTTTATTTCCTGCACGATTTTTGGGATTTTCAGTCCCGGTAATTCCAAGATGGGATTGGTGGTGCAGCATAAGCCCACATCGGGAGTAAGTGCTGCTTCTTTGTATACGTCGTATGTGGTGTCTAAATAGCTCAACCCTTTTTATAGTTGTTTGTTAATGGTGTAGTTTCAATCTCCACCTTTTGCGGGTCGTAATGACAATTAATAGATAATGATGTGATTAGGAATTAGTCAATGTTTTTTTATTAAACTTACTTTTATTTAGTTTTAAATTATATTTCAGGTTTTAAACACAGAAAATTTAGTCATTGACAACATTATAAAAAGCGTACAAAACTTAAAAAAAATCATTAAATAAAAAAAAAGTACTACAAGGATTTCAATAGTTTTAAAACAAGCATATTGGCAAGTCTAATAATATGTATCAATAACAATAAAAAGTCTTTAACTAAGTATCATAATGGTATATATTATTACGTCAAGCCCATAAAAAATCATTTGAAAATTCTACATTTACAAAAAAAAAGAGCCGTGAAGTCACTAAAGCACAAAATAAATGCCGCTCAATGGGTAGATCGCTATGCCGATTACCTATTCAATTATGCTATAACACGTGTTAATGATACATATATCGCTGAAGAACTGGTTCAGGAAACCTTTGTTGCCGCCTTAAAGTCTATGAATAATTTCAAGGGTGAAGCCACAGAACGAACCTGGCTGATTTCTATTCTAAAAAGAAAAATTATTGACCAATACCGGAAAAACAAGTCCAAAAAAGGACAAGCAGAAGTGCGGATGGAATATAGTAATACTGAAGTTCAGGAAGGTGACTGGCTGGAAGAACAAGTTGAAGATACTGAAACAATGAATGCCGAGTCTCATCTTGAAAATAAAGAGCTTGGTCTTGCCATAGAAATATGCCTGGAAAAGCTTCCGGTAAAACAAGCAGAAGTTTTCAAACAAAAAACCATTTTAGGAATGGAAACCAAATCCATTTGTAAGGAACACAACATTAATCCGTCAAATCTTTGGGTGATTATTCACCGCGCCAGGGTTCAATTGATGCAATGTTTAAATGACGACTGGTTTAAAAATTAAAAAATGAAAAATAAATTATTCATAAGCTGTGAAGAAGCTGCACACCACATTGATAAGGCACAATATGGTGAAGCCACTTTTTGGGAAAAACTTTCCTATAAAATTCACGTTTTGTATTGTAAACTTTGCCATTATTATGAAATTAAAAGCAAAAGACTCACCGGTCTTATCAATTCAGGTGAAGTGCATTGTTTGACAACTGAACAAAAATCAAAAATGAAAGAAAAACTGGAAGATACTGCATCAAACTCCTAAAGCATTATCTCCTGCTTGCCTCATTAATCCTTAGTGATAATGCCTCAAGTCTATTAAAAACCTGACTAAAACCACAAATAACCCAAGGGTTCTCAACCTTAAATAAAACTAAAACAACGCTTCCTCTTTGGAGAAATTAACTTCAAAGATAAACCGCTATTGCGAATTGTTGATCGCCTCAACAAAGCCTATGGCAACGGAAATTCAAATACGGTAGCCAGCCTTCAGTACCCAAAACCAAATACTAAACTTAAAACCACGTTAAATATTGGAAACTATTGAAAGTTTCTAATATTTTCTCGTCTAAATAATAACTGAACAAAAATTTAATTTCTCAACTATGAATTCTATTTTAAAAAATGCTGTAAATGAAGAGTTTGGTGCTTCAAATTATGAAACAGTATTTAATAAAATCTATACTGAGTACTATTTTACAGTTGAGCGGTTTGTAGTGAGAAACAACGGCAACAAATCTGATGCACAAGATCTCTTTCAGGAAAGTGCTATCATTTTATTTAAAAAGCTGGAGGATGATAATTTTATGCTTACCGCAAAATTAAAAACCTACTTAATGGCTATTGCTAAAAACCTTTGGTATAAAAAAACCCGTGATAAAAAAGAGTTTTCAGGGCTTAAAGAAAATTATTCTAATGATTTTTATGAAGATATAAACCTATATATCGAGGAAGAAAAATCAAGTTTTGAAAAATTAATGTTCTTACTCGGAAAGGTTTCTAATCATTGCAACCAACTTATCAATGACATATATTTCAAATCGACTCCTATAAAAGTAATTCAGAAAAACTACGGCTACACCAGTAAACACAATGCCCAGAATCAGAAATACAAATGCATTGAACAAATTAAAAATAAAAAAATTGAAGTTTACGGGTGATTTTTTAATCATCAAGGTATAAATAGATGTATAACTCAAAACAAATAAATTATGAAAACAAAAATCACAACTTTAGCAATTATTTTAGGCATGGCCTTTGGGATGCCAAACACTCAAGCTCAAAATGCAGATAAGTGGATGTTGGACAAAGACCATACATCGGTCAATTTTTATATCTCCCACTTCTTTTCAACCGTAAATGGAAGCTTTCAAGAATTTGACGGTACTTTTTATTTTGACCCCAATAATCTCAATGGAAGCAAATTTACCTTTACCATTCCTGTCAATAGCATATTCACCAATAATGAAAAGAGGGATAACCACCTGAGGTCTGAAGATTTCTTCAATGCTTCCAAATATCCTGTTATCAAATTTGAATCTACCAGTATCCAGAAAAAATCAGGAAATAATTATGTGGTTAATGGCGAACTCACCATCAAGGAAACCACCAAAAAAATAAGCATCCCTTTTGAGTACAAAGGTGAAATGGAGCACCCTATGATGAAAGGAACCAAAATACTTGGTCTGGAATTCAACACCAAGATAAAACGTTCAGATTATAAAGTGGGGGTTGGTAACTGGGCATCAGATATGGTAGTAGGTGATACTGCCGACGTTACTATTTTTATGGAACTAAACCGAAAATAATAAACTTGCCCTGCTTCAGGCAGCTATTTTTTGGTTACTACTTAAAAAAGTGCTTGTTACAAGTCAAAGGCACTTTATTTTTAAAGTTAAGTGTGGAAATAAGTAATGATTTTCCAAAAATAAATACAATAGAGGGGAAATAGTTTCTCGCAGATTAAATATTTAAAACTAATTTATTATGTTCAAACAAATCAAATTAAGCTTGCTTTCATTAATGGCATTATTCCTATTTACCGCCTGTAATTTTGGCAACACTGAATCTCCTGATAAAAAAGATTCAACCCTAAACGAGGCAGATGTAAATAAAAACGCGAATTTTAAAAAAGCGCCTGAATTTGAAGTCACTACTATTGATGACCAAACCATAAGCATGAAACAGTCACGGGCAGATAACAAGCCCACGATGATCTATTTTATGGCTTCCTGGTGTTCCATGTGTGCCCAAAACTGGAAAGCCCTCAATGAAGTATATCCTGATTATAAGGACAGGGTGAACTTTGTGGCGATAAGTATAGACCCTACAGATGATGAGGAAACAATTTCAAAATTGGCAGAAGAAAGGAACCTTAATTTTCCATTGGTTGAAGGCACACCACAAGTGATGCTGGATTTTGACGTAAACAGCCAGGCTACTACAGTGGGTGTTAATAAAGAGGGTTATGTAGCCTTTCAGAAAGACAAAACAGTACTAAATGCTGAAGAATACCGCAATCTCTTTGAGCAATTGCTAAACTAAATGGATTTTATAGGATTCTCATTTTTGCAGGGTGTATTGGCGTTTTTAGCTCCCTGTGCCGTGGCCTTGTTGCCCGGTTACATTCTCGCCTTTATTTCGAGAAATCCCCATAACCGTTCTAACATGGCTGCACGGTTGGGCAGGGGTTTTAAGTTGGCTTCGCTTAGCATATTGGGAATCCTTTTAATCTATAGTTTGGCCGGGGCAACGATAATAGTCGCAGCTCAGTTTTTGAAAGAGTATATGAAATGGATTACAATTGGAATGGGAACCTTATTGATTATCCTTGGAATTTTGATGTTACTGGGAAAGAGCATTTCCTTTTCTTTGAATATGCAAAATTCAAGCCCAAAGACAGAGTCTGTTGAGGCTTTTGTATTTGGTGTTGGTTATGCAATTGGTGCGCTGGGATGCCTGTTCCCATTGTTTTTAATAGTAGCAACACAGGCCATGGCCGCAGAAACAGTTTGGGAAGGCAGCTCCTATATTCTGGCTTATTTTGCCGGAATCAGTGGAATGATGATCCTTACCATACTCCTGGCCGTTTTTGCCAAGGATTTTCTGCTAAAAAACCTTAGAAAAATACTGCCATATATGGAAAAGATTACCGCTGTCCTTATACTATTGGCTGGAATATATGTAATCTATTATCAAATGGCGCTATTTGTATATTAAGGTTTCAAGCCTTAAAAAAAGTACTTTATAATTAATGTTTAATCTTAAAAAAATTTAAATTATGTCAAACCAAACATACAAAATCGGTTTAAAACCGGTAGAATTGGAAAATGCCAACGAGCAACAAAAAGAAATCCTTGAAAGAGCCAAAAAAGGTATGGGAATGATCCCCAATATGTATAATAATATGGTGAACTTGCCCGGGCTTCAGGATACTTATGATACCGGCTATAATTATATTAGAAAAGACAGTGGCTTTACCCCTGCAGAACAAGAAGTGGTCTTTCTTACCATAAGCATTGACAACTCTTGTGGATATTGCACAGCTGCACATAGTTTTATAGCTGATAATATGTCAAAAACCCCTCATGAGGTTACTAAAGCAATCCGCAATGGAAATGATGTGCCTGATGAAAAATTAAAAGCACTACACGAGTTTACCAAAATTATGAATGAAAGCAGAGGGAATCCTTCTCCTGAAGAAGCCAAAAGATTTTTGGATGCCGGATACTCAGAAAAACACATTTTGGCAATTATTCTTGCCCAGGCCGTAAAAACAATCAGTAATTATTCAAACCACATATTTCATACAGAAGTTGATGAAGCTTTTGCAGGTCATAAATTGAATTAACCTTAACAAGGAAAGTCGTTGACCCGGCTTTCCTTTTTTTCTCTAACCAATAAATCTTTAATTATGAACAACAAATTGAATCAAGCCCTAACGGGTGGCATTGTCGCCACCATTGTAATGACCATTATCATGATGCTTGGCGCCCAAATGGGAATGCCTGAAATGAATCCACCGCAAATGCTGGCTACCACCATGGGAACCGGTATAGCAATAGGGTGGGTTTTCCATTTTATGATAGGAATTATTTTCGCATTGATCTATGCTTATATTATTATTGGTTTTTTGACAAAAATAAGCAGCACCCTATTAAAAGGAGTTGTATTTGGTGTTTTAGCTTTTATTATTGCCCAAATTGGAATGCAAGTAATGGGAATGATGTTGCCAAATATGCCAATGCCTGAAGGAAGTATGGTCATGCTTATAATGGGAAGTTTGATTGGCCATATCATTTTTGGAATTGTTGTAGCTTATTTTGTTAAACCACAAGCTGCCTAATCTCAGGCTCAGCAGAGGCTAATTTATATAAACTAAAATAGTTAAACTATGCGAGCTTTGGTTATTTCAGGAGGTGGTAGTAAGGGTGCATTTGCCGGTGGTATAGCAGAATTTTTAATAAAAGATTGTGGACAGAAATATGAGTTGTTTCTAGGTACATCTACTGGAAGTCTTCTTGTTCCCTTACTGTCCATTAATGCAATTGATCGGTTAAAAGCTATTTATACAACAGTAGAACAGAAAGATATTTTTAGCAGCAATCCTTTTATAATTAAAGAAGCAAACGGGGAGTTGATTATTAAAATTAACCATTTTAATATTCTTAGAATGTTTATCAAAGGAATTAAAACCTTTGGCGAAAGCAAGAATCTTAGAAAATTGATTTGTGATATAGTTACCACAGAAGATTATAAAAGAATGAAAGAAAGTACTTCTGAAGTTGTAGTCACTGTTTCAAATATAAGTTGTAATCAAGTGGAATATAAAAGACTAAAAGACTTTGAATATCACGATTTTTGTGATTGGGTGTGGGCATCCGCTAATATGGTACCCTTTATGAGCCTCATGGAAAAAAATGGGTTTGAATATGCTGATGGCGGAATGGGAAACGTTGTGCCAATTGCCGAAGCAATTAATCGCGGAGCAACTACTATTGATGTTATAGTTTTAAAAACAGAAAAACCCAGTATAAAGAAAAACCCCGTTAAAAATGCACTGGAGTTAACAACAAGAACCTTTGATTTTATGCTAAATCAAATAATTACAGATGACATTTTGATAGGAAAACTTAAAAGCCTGCATACCAAGGTTCACCTGAACTTTTATCACCCCCCCGAAATGCTAACCAAAAACTCCTTAATATTCCAGCCACACATAATGAAATTATGGTGGCAACAGGGCTATGAATTTGCCCAAAACAACAGTCCGTTTTGTAAATGTATCGAACCTGAAATATCTTTATTATGAAATGTCCATAAGCAAAATTGCCATACCAACCGCCTTGCTCCGCCAATAGGCGGATTCAGGCGACGAAGCCGAAAATGATTATATGGACATTACATCTGACCGATAAAAAACAAATATTACAAACAGATGAAAACAACACTTTTTTTATTAGCAGCTTGTATGACTTTACAGTCCTTTTATGCGCAAGAGAAAAAAGGCTTTGATCTCTCCAACACAAGTATCCCGCTTTCAGAAATTAAAGATGGAGGGCCTCCAAAAGATGGTATCCCGTCTATAGATAACCCAATATTTTTAAAGGCTTCTGAAGCTTCTTTATCTAAAAATGATAGGGTTTTAGGGGTTTATGAAAAGGGAATTGCCAAAGCATATCCCATTGCCATCCTCAATTATCATGAAGTGGTCAATGATAACTTTAATGGTAAAAAGGTTGTAGTAACCTATTGCCCGCTATGTGGGAGCGGTATTGCTTTTGACGCAAAAGTGAATGGTAAAACCCTCACTTTTGGTGTTTCAGGCTTATTATATAACAGTGATGTCCTGCTTTATGACAGGCAAACAGAATCCCTGTGGTCTCAACTAAAATATGAAGCTGTATCCGGATCGATGCTTGGAACGGAATTAGAAATTTTGAATACTGCAAACACCACTTGGGATAATTGGAAACAAAATCACCCTAATTCGCTCGTTTTGTCTGAAAATACCGGGTTTATTAGAGATTACTCAAGGAATCCCTATCCCGGTTATGACACCTCTTCACGCACCTATTTTCCCGTAAACCAAGAGGACGATAGGTTCCATCCTAAAGAAATGGTCATAGGCATTGAGATAAACAAACAGGCCAAGGCGTATCCTTTTTCTGAACTTGAAAAATTAAAGGGA
>NZ_JCBCCK010000211.1:0-1025 GCF_059864935.1 Planktosalinus sp. | reverse complement strand
CCCGAATTTGTTTGAACACTGGCAGTACGAGGGATTTCGACCTTAGTGATTTGGATTAAGAAGAGCCGTATGAATCGAGAGGTTCACGTACGGTTCTGTGAGAGGTTTAGGGGTGAAATTCCCCTTTACCTACTCGACTTTTATTCCGTTACAATTTTATTTATCCTTGGTTGTATAAACCAAATTCCAATTGGGAAAAACCAAATCATAAAAAATTCGCCCATAAAATCACTAAAAGTTACAGTTCGCTTTAATTCAGTCGTTTTTATTGTTTTAGATACAAAATATAATAAATAAAACATACAGAACATTGAAAATAGATGTAATGGAATAATAAGAAGTATCATTTTTCCAACAATTGCACCAATAGCGTTATTATCAGATGAAATACCGTAAAATGTAGTTCCGATCAACGCTATTAAGAAAAGAATATAAAACAGGGGAATAAAGAAGAAAATTTTGAATTTATTAATTTTCATTTTAATGTCAACCGGAATATACTTTTGTAATCCAATACCAATTGACCAAAACCAACCAAAATGAAACCCAACATAAAGGAACATTATAATAGGAAATATTTTCATCATATTCAGCATTCCTATATGGTCAGGATTTCCGTTTGAGTCAATATTCGCAAAAATTGAGATCATAGCGACTATTTGCAATAAAAAAGGTATTCCAAACATTAAGGTGAACAATTGCCAATGTTTGGCATTTAAAAATCGGTTTTTCATTTAGTTTTTAGATTTTTCTACATTAATGGCAACGTTTTCGGCATATAAGAAGGTGGGCATTTACCCCTACGTTCCTGTCCACCGCTACCAAAGGTAATAGAAAGTAATGAACTGTCAAACTGCACCGAACCGCCCACTTTTTTATATGCCGTGTTGAACTAAACCTAAAGGTAGCTTCAAGCAACTTTCGCTGCCATTCACTACCTTTAGGGTATTGTATAATCTTCAATAATAAAATTATGAAAAAAAAACCAAACACTCATTGAAAAAGCCTGTAAATCTGTAAAAGGT
>NZ_JCBCCK010000207.1:0-5407 GCF_059864935.1 Planktosalinus sp. | reverse complement strand
TCCCTTTACGGGTGTAAATTAAGATTTCGTGATTGGGGTAAATGTCAAGCAAGCCCGAAATTTCAAAAAAGTCGTTAATCCCGTCATTGTTGGGTGAAAAACCTTCGGGAATCCAAGGCGGGCAGTCGATGGTAGAAATTTTGAAAGAACCAATGGTAAAACAAATGGCATTGTCTAGCCTCACATAAATAGTTTGGGGATTGGCAGTGCTATGGTAACTATATGGAGAAAAAATGGGGTTGGTCAATTCAAGGGCATCTTCATAAGAGGTGTAAAACCGGATTTCATCACCTTCCTGCGGCTGAATTAATTCATACTGCAGAGTCAAATCAAAAATTGCATAACCAAACCCTTCATTACATAACTCCATATCCGGGAGTGGGGGTAAATCAGGGATACTTTGAAAGCTTACAGTTGTAATATAGGTATTGTTTGTTTCGTCCAGTTCTTCAACAATTCCGGTGCCATCGCCAATATCATCCACACTGAGTTTTAATTCAAAAACATCCGGTACATTGTCTGACAGTTCTATCAAAGTGGTCATATTAATTTGACCTCCTGCAGGAATTTGAATAGGAGTGAAGTCTGTTGCATAAAGAACTTCATCAATATAAAAAGCAATGGGAGTTTGAGCGGGTAAAGGTGCAGTTCCGTCGGTATTGGCAACCACATAATTGACTTCAAGCAGCCGTTGCCTACAGGCATTAAAATCTTCAGGGATAAAAATAGTGGCATCGGGCAGGGGGCAAAGAATAACTTCTATTGTAAAACTACCCACCAAATGACAATCACCATTGTCAACTCTCACATATATGGTTTGCGGGTTTTCAAAGTTAACATACGCTTCGGGGTTCTGAATAGCGTTGACATTGTTTTCTGCGTCTTCTAGAGTAATGTGAAAAGTTATGATGTTTGAAGGATCAATTTGTTGTGTGGAAAGTGTAAGGTCAAAAGTTTCAATACCCACCGCATCGCATTTTTCCTGATCAATAAGTCCTGTAATTTCCGGAAAATCGATGAGTCTCACTTCTATGCTGTCCTCATTGTTATTTTCGTCAATTTCAGTGACGATGCCGGTACCATTTCCCAGATCATCAACTACGATAGTTAAGGTAAATTCATTGGGTATATTTGTTGGGACAGCTAAAGTGATTTGCTGAGATTCTGAGCCCCCAATCGGTATTTCGTTAATGGTGGCCGCGTTTCCAATGAGCGTACTGTTGGCGTAAAAGGCAATTGGGGTAGCAGCCGGAAGAACATCAGTACTGTTGACATTATAAACCGTATATTCTAAAAAAACCTCCCTGCTACCACAATCTTCACCTGCAATGATGTCGTCAATTTCAATGGTTGCATCCGGCAACTGACTGTTCAAAACAGTTATGATATTATTAATCATTACAAAATCTTGACCCGAGGTAAGTGTAATGGTTGCCTGAGTATCACCCAGCTGAATATAATTTTCAATATCATAATAATCGATATCCATATTCCAAAGTTCGTCACTGTTAGTAAAACTATTGGTGCTGTTAAAAGCATTGTTGGCCGGGTTTAGTGGGGGGTTACTGAGGATATTACCATTGATTTGAAGTGTTTCATTGTTGGCTATAGATGAGTCTCCTTCCCAAGCTAGGAATCCTATTTTTGCTCCCTGGTTGTCAATCACATTGATGTCTTCTAGTTCGATGACAAGTGATGGATTACTAGATGAAACACTTTCAAGGCCATCGTAAATATTCAATTGATTGAGAGGTAGGTTATTATCTTCGTAAACTATGATTATTGCCCATCCTCCAAAATTATTGGCTGTACCGGTAGGGTGGCAATATTGAGGAATAACATTGGTCAGGTCTAAATCTGAGAGAGTGTAGTTACCATTTCCAGTATTTTGCAAAAGCGTTGTGACATTTGCAAAAGCGGCAAAAAAATCCAAAGAATTATGAATGTAAGCAAATGTTCTTTCGGCGGTAATTGAGGTACCATTAATGGTTACTTCAAAGTCTCCCGACCCGGAACCTGCCCAGTATAAGTAAGCGGTATGTATGTTTTGTGTAGGCAATAAACTTAAGGTCGCCGATGACGATGTTAAAATGGTGCAAGGAGTTCCTTCACCGTTTTCAACAGTATTCATAGTATTGCCAATGGCCGTATAATCATACCTCCCATTAAACTGTTCATACAATTCAATATCCTGAGCCGATATATTAAAACAGCTAAGCAGAAACACAAACACTAATAAACAGGATTGTAAAGCTTTTTTCATTGCAGGAATACTTGTAAAAACCTTAAATATACAAAATCTGTGTGAAGTAGTTAGTTCCTTAAAGGAAAAGCTTTTGAGCCATCAAATATTTTGGGAATGTTGGCAGATAGACCTCTTTAATTTTTCATAGTTTTTCCCACAAAAAAAGTCTCCTTCTTCATAAATTACGAAGGACAAAGCCTGCAAATGCAGAGGCTCTGCTTTTGGGTGGGAGTTCAGCCTTTATCTCATTTCGGTGGGCAAAGCCGGTCTTCCCGATATTCTCCCGATAGCTATCGGGATCATCGGGATAAACTTCTCGACCTCATTTTTTTAAGATTACTCCACAAAAAAAGTCCCTGCTTTCACAGAGACTTATATTCTGGGTGGAAGACCGGTCTCGAACCGGCGACCTCTAGAACCACAATCTAGCGCTCTAACCAACTGAGCTACAACCACCATTTTCAACTCTTGAGATTCTCTCTCAAAAGCGGTTGCAAATTTAATTCAATTTGCGGTCAATTTCAAAACAAAATCATGATTATTTTATATCAAACACCGAATTTACGGTGATGTAGCGTTGTACATTAAAACCCTCGGCATATTCCACACCTGTCAGCCTGCCCAGATCGCGGGCGCGGTAAGTAATGCTGTCCAGAAAGTTCTGACTGCTGATGGGCGTTTCGGGTTCATTAGTCTTGGGGTCATAAAATTGACTTTCATAAGCCATAATGGCTTCCATTTTTTTGTCCATAAATCCGGTAACATCCACCACAAAATCAGGCTCAATGTTTTTCCATTGTATATAATGATATACATTTTTGGGCCTCCAGGCTTCCTGATTGTTGCCTTCAAAAATAGTTTCTATTTTTCGCAATCCGCTCAAAAAACAAGCATCAGCTACCATTTTACCGGCTTTGGGATGATCAATGTGCCTGTCGTCTATAGCGTTGCAAAACACCACTTCGGGCTTGTATTTCCTAATTATTTTTATAATCTCTAATTGCGATGCCGGGTTGTTTACCAAAAACCCATCTAAAAACTCTAGGTTTTTCCGAAAGGCAACTCCCAGAATTTTAGCTGCTTTGGCAGCTTCTTTATCCCTGATTTTAGCGGTGCCCCGGGTTCCCAATTCACCGTGGGTCAAATCGAGTATGCCCACTTTTTTACCGTTTGCAATCTCTTTGGCAATCGTTGCCCCACAACCCAATTCCACATCATCGGGATGTGCTCCTATGGCGAGTATATCTACTTTCATACCTCTAATACCCGCGAAGGCGGGTATCTCGTTAATTGTTTATAAATAGTTCACTTTTGTCCTAAGTCTCACATCTCACATCTAATATCTAAATTCATTTACAGGCCACCAAAGCCTGCTCAATATCTGCAATTAAATCTTTTTTGTCCTCAATTCCAACAGAAAAACGCAATAAATTTTCTGATATTCCCTGCGATGAGCGTTCTTCGGGACTTAGTAAAGCATGCGAAGTTTCCGATGGCAATAGGATGGTGGATTCCACTCCTGCCAGGCTCATAGAGGGTTTGATGAGTTTCAGGTTTTTCATAAATGCTTTGGCATCCATGTTTTCTTCCAGTTCAAACGAAAGCATTCCGCCAAAACCGCTCATTTGTTTTTTGGCCAATTCATAATCGGGATGTGATTTTAAGCCGGGATAATAAACGGCTTTTACATCAGGGTGATTGATTAAATATTTAGCCAGTTTTTTGGCATTCCTGTTTTGTGCCTTCACCCGTATTCCCATCGTCTTGATGCTTCGCTCTAAAAGCCAAACGGTATAATCGCTCAGATTGCCGCCCAGGTTTTTTCCCAAGTGAAAAACACGGTCAATATGTTCCTGAGATGCCGCAACTGCTCCGGCAAGAATGTCACTGTGACCTCCCATATATTTAGTGGCACTGTGAATCACGATGTCAATGCCCAAATCAATCGGGTTTTGGTTCACCGGCGAGGCAAAAGTGTTGTCAATCATTGTTACAATGTTGTGTTTTTTGGCCAATTTGACTACCATTTCAATATCGGTAATGGTCATCAAAGGGTTTGATGGGGTTTCGATATAAATGATTTTGGTGTTGGGTTGTACTTTTTCAGCGAAAGCTTTTTCAGATAAATCAGCTGTAAACGAAAATTCAATTCCAAATTTTTCAAACTCTTCAGTCACCAGATTAAATGTTCCACCATAAAGTGTTTTTTGAAGTAAAACATGGTCGCCTTGTTTTAAAAAGGCGAGGAGTGCAGTGCTTACTGCTGCCATTCCGCTGCCAAAAATTAAAGCGGCATCGGTATGTTCGAGTACTGCTATTTTTTGTGCCAGTGCCAGCTGGTTGGGCGTGTTAAAATAGCGTGGATAACGCTTGATACCCACATCGGTAAATGCATAAGAAGTGGACATATAAAGCGGCGAAACAGCCCCTTTAAATTGGGTGTCTTCCAGTTCGCCACTGTGGGTACAGATCGTGTTTATGCCTTGTAAAGGGGTTTTGCTCATAGCATCAAAATTAAGAGCACCAAGTTACTAAAACCGACGCTTTTTTTGATAGCTTAACAAAAATATAATCTTCACGTTGGGAGTTGTGCGCTATTATCACATATACAAGAATAAAAATCAAAAACATTCGTGCATTCGCGGCATATTTCTAACTTTGTATTTCAACCTTCTAACTTCTAACTTTAACTATGTCTCACCTCTATACAAACATCAAGGAACTCATCGGGATTACTGATCAGCCCATCCTTCGCGGAAGCGAAATGAAAACCCTGAACACGATTAAAGACGCTTTTCTGGTGGTTGAAAATGGTAAAATCCTTGATTTTGGCAAAATGGAAGATGTGCAAGTTGAAAATTACACCGAAGTAACAGATGTTTCTGAATCTAGAGTGCTTCCTGCTTGGTGTGATTCACATACCCATATTGTTTATGCCGGAAACCGCGAACAGGAATTTGTTGACCGAATCAACGGGATGACTTATGAGGAAATTGCCAATCGGGGAGGAGGCATTTTAAACTCTGCCAAAAAGCTCCAGGAAACCAGTGAAGAAGAACTGTTTGCCCAAAGTGCCAAGCGACTGGAAGAAGTGATGCGTCTGGGCACCGGAGCCATTGAAATCAAAAGTGGTTACGGACTGACCACTGTAGCAGAAATGAA
>NZ_JCBCCK010000185.1:0-1045 GCF_059864935.1 Planktosalinus sp. | reverse complement strand
GGGCTGTAACGTTGTCAATACATTTTGACCCAGTGCTTTTTCTTTCACCGTGTTTGTAAACTCCTTGGCAATTTTAAAGTTGACATCGGCATCGAGTAATGCGCGTCTTACCTCCTTGAGGGTTTCAGCAACATTGACTTCGGTGATGCTCCCGTGTCCTTTAAGGACGTGTAAAGCTTTATCTAATTTTTCGCTTAAATTATTAAACATAATGGTAATATCGTTTTAAGGAATGCAAAGATAAGGATATGCCACTGAGTATCAAAGTGAGTTTTATTGAATTCTAAGATGGTTTTGACTCACCGATTGGCTTTCTTGTTCTTTTCTTCAATCCATTTACTTAAATATCTGGTACTGTTCAGGCTGTGGTGCCTTAACATTGCTCCCGTGAAGTTATTTTGGCGGTGAAGTTCTAAAAGTTTTTCTAAATCCTTAAGTTTCTCAAAAAAACCACTTTCAGCATTATCCGAAGAAAAATGATTGAGCATCTCAAAACCTTTATTTTGAGATGCTTCCCAAAAGGCTTTATTACTGTAGAGCTGAATGGCAATTTCAGAAAACTCCTGAGTATCATCTGAAGTACATCTTGAAAAATCAAGAGAATTCCCGAAACCTTCAATTCCTATCGAAGTTGTAACAAAAGGTGTCCCGCATTGCATAGCGTCAACCAGTTTTCCTTTTAATCCGGCTCCAAAACGTAGCGGGGCAAGCATTACCCTTGCCTTTTGAATGACCTTTTGTGCATCTTCTGCCCAGCCCTTTATAAAAAACCGTTCACGGGGATTGTGCAATTGTTTGATTGGCTCACCGGCATAAGCACCATAGCAGTGCATTTCGGCTTGTGGTATTGCTTTGGAAATTTTTGGCCAGATGTTTTTTTGTAACTCCAAAACCGCATCAACATTGGGTTGGTGCTTGTAATTGCCCATAAATACAAAATGTTGACGTTCTTCAAAATCTGGCAAGTATTCTTGTTTGATTTTTTTCGTAAAAAATGGTAAGTATTGTAAAAGTGCGCTATCGATTTTAAATTCGTTTTGCAGTA
>NZ_JCBCCK010000184.1:0-4589 GCF_059864935.1 Planktosalinus sp. | reverse complement strand
GGGCTGTAACGTTGTCAATACATTTTGACCCAGTGCTTTTTCTTTCACCGTGTTTGTAAACTCCTTGGCAATTTTAAAGTTGACATCGGCATCGAGTAATGCGCGTCTTACCTCCTTGAGGGTTTCAGCAACATTGACTTCTGTGATGCTCCCGTGTCCTTTAAGGACGTGTAGGGCTTTATCTAATTTTTCGCTTAAATTATTAAACATACTGGTAATATCGTTTTAAGGAATGCAAAGATAAGCATATGCAGTTGAGTATCAAAGTTGGTTAAGGCTATTATTAACAAAAAAAAGCTGCCCTTGAAGGGGCAGCCTTATCATAAACTAAAAGATAAAAATCAATGTAATTGTTAAACAATAAGTACTGCCATGATTTAACACTTAAGTATGGGTCTAATTTTTTGGCAATTTTGTTAAAGATTTTTTGAAAAAGACTTTTGGTCAATAAAGTCAACATATTTTATACATTTACAAAAAATGTGAAATGAAAAAGAACCTTTTCGATACTGTATGTGACGAAAAAATCTTTGCCTCGATTTATCAAAAGGTGTCCAAAGACCTACACGATTTTATTTATTATAAATTTGGCGATCAGTTCAACCCTGATGATAAAGTGCAGGAGGCCTATATGAAACTTTGGGAAAATTGTGCGAAAATCACACCAGACAAAGCCCGGTCATTCCTATTTTCAGTTGCTAACAATACTACCTTAAATGAGATCAAGCACGAAAAGGTAAAACTTAAATACGCACAAACTGTCAAACCGGGCCTTGACAATCAACATCCACAGTTTTTAATTGAAGAGGATGAATATTTAAAAAAATATCAAAATGCCCTTTCAAAACTTACCGAAGAAAAAAGAGCCGCTTTTTTACTCAACCGTGTTGAAGGTAAAAAACACAAGGAAATTGCAGAAATTTTAAATATATCAAAAAAAGCTGTGGAGAAACGTATTTATAGTGCCCTAAAAGAATTGCGAAAAGAAATTGAAGGAATTTGAAATTTTGGGTAGGACATTTAATCATCGAGTTGTTATATAATTGAAAAAAATGCCATGAAGGAGAAAAAGTTAGTTAGAAAATGGTTACAAGGTGAACTTAACCATGAAGAATTGGAGGCGTTTAAGCAATTAGACGCCTACAATTCTTATCTTAAACTCTCTGAAAATGCCAAGCATTTTAAAGCCCCTGATTTTGATGCTTTAAATTCCTACACTCAATTCAAAGATAAAACAGCTGAAAGCAAAACACAAAAAGCCAAGCACTCTACCCTTAGTTATATTTTAAGAATTGCAGCTGTTTTTACAATTGGTTTTGGTATTTATTTCTTGTTTTTCAACGACCCTTACACCACCATTTCCACTCAAATTGCTGAAAATAAAACCATCACCCTTCCCGATGCTTCAGAAGTAACACTCAATGCGAAGTCCACTTTGAAATATAAGCCCAATAGCTGGAATTCTGAAAGAACACTCAAACTTGATGGTGAAGCATTTTTTAAAGTCGCCAAAGGTGAAGCTTTTACAGTTAGTACCCAACAAGGCTCAGTGAGTGTTTTAGGAACAGCATTTAACGTGAATAGCAGAACCGATATTTTTGAGGTGAACTGTTATGAAGGAAAAGTGAGAGTAGATCACCTCAACAACTCTGTTGACTTGATTGCCTCCAAAGCATACAAATATCACAATGGGAAAATTGTGAATGAAGAAATGACATTCAGTGTTCCAAGTTGGATGGAAAACCGTTCCAGTTTTAAAAGTGTCAATTACAGCCTTGTTTTAAGCGAATTTGAACGCCAATACAACATAGTGTTTGAACTTCAAAATATCAACACCCAACAACTGTTTACCGGAAGCTTTGTTCATAACAGCCTGGACAACGCTTTACAGTCAATTACCTTACCTTTGCAATTAACCTACAATAAAGAAAACGGTAAAGTAATTTTGAAGAAGAGTGAATAGTTACAAACAGTTTTTCATCACTTTTATCATTACTTTTCAGATTTTTATCCTATTTGGTCAAAAGTCTGAAGATACTATCCCCTTGGTAGATCTTTTGACACAAATTGAAATTCAGTTCTCCTGTTCTTTTAGTTATGCCGATGCTTCCCTTGACGGAATTTTTATAACAAAGCAGCCGTTTTCAACTTTGGAGCAAACTCTGGACTTTTTACGAAAAAGCACTCCCTTTAAATTTACCCGTCTTTCAGAGAACATCATTGCCGTCATTCCAGAAGATGATATAGTCAATTTTTGCGGCTATTTGTATGATAAGACTACGGGTGCTCCCGTGGTTTCAGCTTCCATAAATTATTTAGGCCAAAAAGTATTGAGCAACAGTGATGGAAAATTCACTTTCAAAGCTTCAAAAAAAATACAGAAAATCACAATTAATTATGTGGGCTATCGCTCTATTGAACTTACCGCTAATGATTTTTCTGAAGGCGATTGCACTTCTTTTTTCATTTCAGAAAAGGTAGAACCCCTCAATGAAATTTTACTTCAAAATTACATCATCAAAGGAATCAGTAAAAGCAGTACCGGCGCTTTGGAAATCAATTATGTTGATTTTGGCATCCTTCCCGGGCTGATAGAGCCTGATGTATTGCAAACCATTCAGGCATTGCCGGGCATCATTAGCAACAATGAAACCGTTTCTTACCTTAATGTGCGCGGTGGCACACATGACCAAAACCTCTTTTTGTGGGATGGCATTAAAATGTACCAAACTTCGCATTTTTTCGGAATGATTTCAGCTTTTAACCCTTATTTGACCGAAGAGGTCAGCCTGATTAAAAACGGTTCAAGTGCCATTTATGGTGATGGGGTTTCCGGGGTGATTGCGATGCGAACAAGTAAAAAAATCAACGATTCCTTAAAGGTAAGTGTCGGTATCAATATGATTAATGGTGATGTGTATGTGGACACCCCACTTTTTGAAAACTCATCACTTCAGGTTGCTGCCAGAAGTTCTTACAACAAAATTCTGGACACCCCCACTTTCAGGCAATATTTTAAAAAAGTATTTCAAAACAGTGAAGTAACAAACAGCATTGCCAATGCAACTGACAGGGATGAAAAATTTTCATTTTATGATACCTCGCTGCGATGGTTATACAGGCTTTCGCCGAAAGATTTTATCCGATTAAATTTTATATTTATCAACAATAACCTCTATGTAAAGCAGGACGAGTTCAGGACAAGTTTAATTCAATCCAGAGTTAGTAATTTAAAGCAAACCAATCTGGCCACCGGAATATTTTATGAAAGGTCTTGGAATGAAACCATTATTTCAAACCTTCAGCTCTATGGTTCAAACTACACCATTGAAGCCACAAACCTCAACGTCATTTCAGAGCAAAAACTCAATCAGGAAAATGATGTAAAAGATTGGGGTGCTATTTTAGACACCAAATTTGCTTTAAACAACAATTTTGCCATTAAAACCGGGTATCAAATCAATGAAACAGTTATCACTAATTTTGAAGAAATCAATGACCCTTTCAATTCAAACACCAACAAGGAAACCATTCTGACTAACAGTCTTTTCGGTGAATTGAGCTTTGTCTCCGAAAACTATATGACCCGTTTCAGGCTGGGTGGCAGAGCCAATCATATTTCAGAATTTGATGTTATACTTGTAGAACTGCGTTTAAGTTTCAATCAGCAGTTTTTGAATTTTTTCACGCTGGAAGTCCTTGGCGAACAAAAAAGCCAGACCACCTCTCAGGTGATCGACTTTCAAACAGACTTTCTTGGGGTGGAAAACCGAAGGTGGGTGCTTTCCAAACCAGAAGAAATTCCCATTTTAAAAAGCAAACAAATTTCCCTGGGTTTAAGTTACAAACGAAACGGCATACTGCTAAACGCCGAAGCTTATATTAAAAAAGTGGACGGCATCACCACGCAAAGTCAGGGTTTTCAAAACCAGTTTCAGTTTGTAAGGACCCACGGAAATTATGAAGTCAAAGGCATTGATTTTTTACTACATAAAAATTTCAATGAATTTTCAGGATGGCTCAGTTATTCTATCTCTGAAAACACCTATTTTTTTGAAGAACTGGAGCCGCAACATTTTCATAATAACATCGATATTACCAATGTGGTGGCTTTGGGGCTTTCCTATGATTTCAACAAACTCAAACTCTCAACTGGATTTAACTGGCACAGTGGAAGACCGACCACTATTCCCGTTCAAAGCGAAGAAACTTTTGGAGAAATTGAATACAGCTCCCCCAATAGCAACAGATTGCCGGAATATTTCAGGTTGGACTTTTCGGCAACTTATGGTTTTATGCTTTTTCCTAAAGTGGGCGGTTTTGTAGGTGTTTCAATATGGAACCTTTTGGGAAACAGAAATGTTTACAATACTTTTTACAGGCTAGACCGTGATTTTGAAATCGAAAAAATTGATCAAACAGGACTCGGCTTTACACCCAATGTAACTTTTAGGGTGAATTTTTAATCTTGTTCTTTTCTTCAATCCATTTACTTAAATATCTGGTACTGTTCAGGCTGTGGTGCCTTAACATTGCTCCCGTGAAGTTATTTTGGCGGTGAAGTTCTAAAAGTTTTTCTAAATCCTTAA
>NZ_JCBCCK010000159.1:0-5828 GCF_059864935.1 Planktosalinus sp. | reverse complement strand
GTCATTGATAAAGAAATTGACATCGGCCTGATCAGGGGTAAGTGAATTGGGATTGTCTATCAAATCCATCTCGGTGGTCTCACACGAATTCAGTGCAAAAAACCCGATACTGGCCAAAATAAGTATTTTTAATTTTTTCATATGTGAAGTATTACAAATTACAAAATTTAGGGTTCATTCATATGACAACTTAGTATGAAAAAATCCTACTTCACAAGTAATTTTTATTCAACGTTGCTTCAAATTGTAAAAACGTGAAGTTTTAGTTACTTTTGCAATTCAAAATATTTTCTATGCAAACTCAGTCAGACACCAAAAATCAAATTTCTTTTAACGAATTTAAAACCGAAGTACTTCAGGACTACAAAATTGCAGTAACCAGCAGGGAATGTAGTTTACTTGGCAGACGCGAAGTTTTAACCGGCAAAGCTAAGTTTGGAATTTTTGGTGACGGTAAAGAAGTACCTCAACTGGCCTGGGCCAAAGCTTTTAAAAATGGTGACTGGCGTTCAGGATATTACAGAGACCAGACTTTCATGATGTGTATTGGTGAGTTGACCATACAGCAATTTTTCGCCGGACTTTACGGTCATACTGATTTGGAACACGACCCCATGTCTGCCGGAAGACAAATGGGTGGACATTTTGCTACACATAGCCTAAATAAAGACGGAAGCTGGAAAAACCTTTCAGAACAAAAAAATTCGAGTGCTGATATATCACCTACTGCCGGGCAAATGCCACGTCTTTTGGGATTGGCGCAAGCTTCAAAAATTTTCAGAAATGTAAAAGAGCTTGAAGATAAAACACAATTTTCAAATAAAGGAAATGAAATTGCCTGGGGAACAATTGGTAACGCAAGCACAAGCGAAGGGCTGTTCTGGGAAACCATCAATGCTGCCGGTGTGCTTCAAGTGCCTATGGTGATGAGTGTTTGGGACGATGAATATGGTATTTCAGTTCACGCAAAATACCAAACCACAAAAGAAAATATCTCTGAAATCCTGAAAGGCTTCCAAAGAGATGAAGACAATAATGGTTATGAAATTCTAAAAGTTTACGGCTGGGACTATACTGCCTTGATTGAAACTTATCAAAAAGCAGCACAAATAGCCCGTGAAGAGCACGTGCCTGTTTTGATACACGTTATTGAATTGACCCAACCTCAGGGACATTCCACTTCCGGTTCACACGAGCGCTATAAAAATGGCGACAGACTGGCCTGGGAAGCAGAAAACGATTGCAACCTGAAAATGCGCAGGTGGATGATAGCTTCAAATATCGCAACTGAAGAAGAGCTTGACGAGCTTGAAAAAAATATTAAAAAAGAAGTCAGAGAAGGAAAAGCAGCAGCCTGGAATGCCTTTGTTTCTCCACAAAAAGATGAACAAAAAGAAGTCATTTCACTACTTGAAAAATTAATGCATTCAAGCAGCAACAAAAATTTTATTGAAAAATTAAAAAACGATTTGGCCGGAATTAAAGAGCCCATCCGAAAGGAAATTCTTTCGACCGCAAGAAAAGCTTTGCGTCTGGCAGCTAATGAGCAAAGTCAGGCAAAACAGGATTTAGCCAACTGGATTGAAAATTATTTTGAAAAGATTCAGCCTAAATTCAGCAAACATCTTTATAGTGAAACTGCCAAAAATGCTTCAAATATTGAAGAAATAAGACCTTCATATGATGAAAATGCTCCTGATGTCGATGCCCGAATAATAATTAGAGACAATTTTGATAAAATATTTGAAACCTATCCGGAAACTTTGGTTTTTGGTGAAGACAGCGGCACTATTGGTGATGTGAATCAAGGGCTTGAAGGAATGCAAGAAAAATACGGCAAACTGAGAGTAGCCGATGCAGGCATTCGTGAAGCTACCATTTTGGGTCAAGGTATTGGAATGGCAATGAGAGGTCTAAGGCCCATCGCAGAAATTCAATATCTGGATTACCTCTTGTATGCGCTTCAGATTATGAGCGATGACCTGGCAACCCTGCGATACAGAACTTTTGGAAAACAAAAAGCACCACTTATTGTGAGAACCAGGGGCCACCGTCTTGAAGGCATCTGGCACAGTGGCTCTCAAATGGGAGGAATCATTAATTTGGTAAGAGGAATGCACGTTTTGGTTCCCCGAAATATGACCAAGGCAGCAGGATTTTACAACACCCTATTAGCATCAGATGAGCCGGGATTAATAGTTGAGTGCCTGAACGGTTATCGACTGAAAGAAAAACTACCCAACAACCTTGGGCAATTCAGAACACCTCTTGGTATTGTTGAAACCATTAAAGAAGGAACAGACATTACATTGGTTTCTTACGGTTCAACATTAAGACTGGTAGAAGAAGCCGCCAAAGAACTGGAACAGTTCAATATTTCTGCTGAAATCATTGATATACAGTCGTTGTTGCCATTTGATTTAAATCACGATATCGTAAAAAGTGTGGCAAAAACCAACCGATTACTGGTCATTGATGAAGACGTTCCCGGAGGAGCTTCGGCATACATTCTTCAAAAAATATTGGACGAGCAAAACGCATATGTACATTTAGACAGCAAGCCACAAACGCTCACAGCCAAAGACCACAGGCCTGCTTATGGAACTGACGGTGACTATTTCTCTAAACCTTCAGTGGAAGATATTTTTGAAAAAGTGTATGGAATAATGAGTGAGGTTAATCCAAAATCCTTTCCTGCCATAAAATAAAATATTTAACCCGGGGTGCTTTGTTTATTGAGCCTCTATGAAAGTATTTTTTAGATATGCACTCATTGCCTTCAGTATAATAGCTGTACTTATTCTATTGTGGTTTTCGATTTTAAAATTCTGCAATGATTTAAAATACTTCATTAATTAATTCTTAAATATAGTTGGTTTGGAAAATGAATCCTTATCTTGATGCTTTTGTGATTTTTCGATTAAAATCACTGCATTTTAATAACAAATCACATGGATTTCACAAACCCTTTAGTGTATGGGGTTCCTTGCTTTTTAGGACTTATCTTACTCGAACTTACTTACAGTAAGCACACCAACAACAAGAATCTTTACAAATGGAAAGACTTATCCGCAAGCGTTACAATTGGCGTGGGTTCTGCGGTTATAGCAGCATTAATTAAAACAGTGTCTGCCATTCTGATATTTTCTGTGGTATATGAACTGTTCAATCCTGTAGTGGATGGGGTTCGAAGAAATATTTTTGGATGGGAGTCCTTTGGCTATGTCTGGTATGTTTGGATTCTTTGTATGCTCCTTGATGATTTTGCTTATTATTGGTTTCACAGACAGAATCATATGGTACGCTTTTTTTGGGCGGCTCACATAGTACACCATTCCTCAGACAATTTTAATTTAGGAACTGCAGTGCGAAATGGATGGTTTACAATTATTTATAAACCTTTTTTTTACGTTTGGATTGTGATGCTTGGCATCCCGCCGGAAATGCTCATTGTATGTCTGGGTATTGAATCATTGTGGCAATTTCAATTGCACACCAAGTATATCCCAAAAATGGGTTTTGTAGAAAAGTTTATCAATACACACACGATGCATCAGGTGCACCACGCCAAAAACATCGAATATATGGATAAAAATCACGGGGGCATCCTTAATATTTTTGACAGAATGTTTGGCACCTGGAAAGAGCTTGATGATGATATTGACATTGAATATGGTGTTACTACCCCACCTAACTCCTATAACATTTGGACAATCTTAACCCACGAATACAAAAACATCTGGGTAGATATGAAAAAATCCAAAAACTGGCGGCATAAATTTATGTATGCCTTTGGCCCACCGGGATGGAGCCACGATGGCAGTAGCTTGACAATAAAACAAATGAGGGATTCAATAAAAAAAGAAAAGGAAAAAGCCAAAGCACTTAATGGCAAATCACATAATAATGTCTCAATTCAAAAAGAAAAAGTCACTGAGGTACTATCGGAAACGGGTTAAATGATCTCAAATATCTAATTTGTTATTTTTCATTTCAAATTTGAAATGAAAAATTTGAAATTATAAATTTTTAGGGCAACCACTTTTTATCAAAATTAGGCTTGCGTTTTTCCAGAAAAGCATCCCTGCCCTCTTTAGCCTCATCAGTCATATAGGCAAGTCGCGTGGCTTCCCCGGCAAAAACCTGTTGTCCAACCATACCATCATCGGTAAGATTCATGGCAAACTTCAGCATTTTTATGGAAATAGGTGATTTTGCTAAAATCTCTTGAGCCCATTGATAGGCAGTTTCTTCAAGTTCAGTATGAGGAATAACAGCATTGACCATTCCCATTTCAAAAGCCTCCTGAGCAGAATAATTTCTACCTAAAAAGAAAATCTCACGCGCTTTTTTCTGACCTACCATTTTGGCCAAATAAGCAGAACCGTAACCCCCGTCAAAACTGGTGACATCCGCATCGGTTTGTTTGAATATCGCGTGTTCTTTACTAGCAAGAGTCAAATCACAAACTACATGAAGACTATGACCCCCTCCAACTGCCCAACCGGGAACAACAGCAATTACTGCTTTTGGCATAAACCGAATCAGGCGTTGCACTTCAAGTATATTCAATCTGTGATAACCATCATTGCCCACATACCCCTGACGGCCACGGGCGGCCTGATCGCCACCACTGCAAAAACTGTAAACACCATCTTTTGGTGAAGGTCCTTCAGCAGAAAGCAACACTACTCCAATACTAGTGTCTTCTTGGGCATCGTGAAAAGCATCCAGTAATTCGGCTGTGGTATGTGGTCTGAATGCGTTTCTCACTTCGGGACGGTTAAAGGCGATTCGGGCTACGCCATTACACTTTTTATAAGTAATGTCTTGATATTCTTTAGCGGTTTTCCAGTTGGCTTTCTCCATGGGTTTGACTTAATAATATTGGAATACAAATTTAATTTAAAATTTGAACTTTGTCCGGAAAATCCTTTAATCTATATCTTATCGGAAATTATTACGGGTTTAAATTTTTAAAAGTAAATTCGGGTCAGGACAGTTTATCATATAATAATCCAAGTCCTTTTTAGCGCAGACCCCAGGATAATCACCCTTGTATCCGCCTATATCTTTTATCAACTGAAAATGCAAATGTGGTGCATAATCACCATTTTCTTCGGGATAACCTAATTTACCTATTACTTCTCCTTTTGTTACTTTTTGACCTGCCTGAATCTCCTTGAGGGATTGTCTGCTTAAATGTCCATAAAGCGAATAAAACTCTAAACCATCCATAATGTGTTTTAGAATTATTGTAGGTCCGTAATCGCCAAAATTGTTGTTGTCTTTAAACCCGTGAATCTCCCCATCACAAACTGCCAGTACATCTGTACCTGCTTCAACCCATAGGTCAATTCCCAAATGAATGTTTCTTTCGGTTTCCGGGTCTAGAAGATTGAAATGATCACTTCTTTTATAAATGGCCCTTTGTTCCAAATATCCGCCCCACGCTACTTTTTTATTGTTGTCTTCCAAAGACTTGTTGATATACTGCTCCATTTCCTGCGAAGAAGTTAAATCAATTGATTCAAGTTCAATATTGTTTACAGAAAGATTGAGTTTGCAAAATTGATTTTCTTCAAATTTTGAATCAATTACAGGTGTAAAGCCCGAAGTTAAATCTTTAAATTCTGTATTGGTAAACATGTTTTTCTTTTGAATGAGATCAAAATTACGTTAAATAGGGACTAAAAAAAAGCCCGAATGAACGGGCTGTAATTATTAGGTCTAAAAATTTGTTGGTTGTTTAAAACGGTGGAGCCAAATATGGGAAGCTGCTTAAAAAAGGTTTGTCGTTAGCATCTACTCCATCACCTATTAAAAGT
>NZ_JCBCCK010000149.1:0-3676 GCF_059864935.1 Planktosalinus sp. | reverse complement strand
CAGGCTAAAAATGCGTATTTGGAACTTTTTGAGCTACTGTTTATTATTGGCGTTGCATCAGGTTTACTTTTATTAATACTTTCACCGGTAATAAAAAGACTGATGCATGGTGTAGATAAAGAATTAAATAACTAATAAGATATAGTTAATGAAGATTTGTCATTGAGTTATATTTACTATTTTTGGAATACTTATTGCTTATACTTGCTTAGTTTAAGCATTGAACATTACTAAAATTTTAAAACACATTAGAATGAAATATTTTACTTTAATATTATTTTTGTTCCTGGCACCATTGGTGATTCAGGCACAAAGTATCAACTGGATGACTATGGATGAAGCATTGGCCGCACAAAAGAAAAGTCCCAAAAAGATTTTTGTGGATCTTTACACAACTTGGTGTGGGCCTTGTAAAATGCTTGACAGGAATACTTTTACAAACAAAGATGTGATTGATTATTTAAACACACACTATTACTCGGTAAAATTCAACGCGGAAGGAAATGAGGTTGTCAATTTTAATGGCCAAAGGTTTACCAATCCCGGGTTTCAACCCAACAGAGCCGGAAGAAATGCCACTCACGAATTTACAAGGGCATTGAAAGTAACCGGATACCCAAGTTTGGCATATTTTGACGAACAAGGTAATTTTATTCAGGCAGTGCCCGGTTACAGAACACCTCAGCAATTGGAAATATTTCTGAAAATGATGGCCACCGATGATTACAAAAAATTAACCACTACTGAAGCTTGGAATGAATACCAACGAAATTTCAGAGGCACTTTTCAGTAAAATATAGATTCTTTTAAATTAAACCTTATTTTTTCAAATTAATATCATTTACCTCTCCTTTGGAGAGGTCGAAACTGCCTTTTGCAGTTTCGGGTGAGGAAGTATAAAAGCTCCCTCTTTGCCAGTATGGTGAAAAGGGAATTTTCTTTTTTGGGCTACTTCACGCCAAAGGCTTACATATGTGGTAAAATTGCTTCCGTCTGCCACAATCATTCTTGGGTTTAAACTGTCCAGCAATCGCTCGGGGTGCAATCGCGGACTGTTCCTTAGCAATAATACATCCACGCCTTTTTGTGAAACGGGATACAAAGTAAGGCTGTCAATAATCACTATTGTTTTATCAAGATAATTTAAAGCGTCAGGCAATGGGCTTATTTCTGTTTGACCAATAGTTGCTTTGGTTTTATAATCTTTGACCATCCGTTCTGATTGAATTGTTGTTTCATCCAAATTTGAAAAAACCGTAAATCGGTCAGCTTGTTTAATGCCTATAACCGTGTTTCTGCTTTTATGAAAGATGACGAGTTCGTTTCTGTCTGTTTCAATTTTGCTCTGAATAAAAGTTGCTTGAATAACCAAAACCGAAGCCAAAAGATACCTCAGCTTTCTTATCCTGAACCGATTTAAAACGACGATTAATGTGATTATACCCAAATACAGACTGAGCACTTGAGGGACTGAAAGCGAAATTTCATCAAAATAAAACCGGTCTTGCCTGGCCACCCATTGAATAAAAGCCAATAACTTTTCAAGCATCCAAGTATATACGTCTGTTAAGAGAGGGTGATAGACTTTCAGTTGTGTTAGAAGTATTACCAGGATTCCACAGCCAAGAATAATTCCCAGAAAGGGAATAATCACCAGATTAGTCAAAAAGAACAAGCCCGGAAAATAATTGAAATAATATACACTCAACGGTCCGACACCCAACTGTGCAGCCAGAGTTACCGTAATAATGTCAAAAGGGATACTAAAAACTTTGTAACGAGGCCTCCATCTTTCAAACATAGGGACAATCCATAAAATGGCAAAAACTGCCAGATAACTCATTTGAAACCCCACATGAAAAAGCAGATTGGGATTGATAAGCAACAACAAAAAGGCAGATGCCAGCAAAGCACTAAATCTAATATTTGTCCTGCCCGATTCCAGCGCAATGGCCAGCAATGAAAACATGGTAACTGCCCTTAACACCGATGGTGATAATCCGGCTATAAGCGCAAAACACCAAAGACAAAAAATAATGGTGATGACTTTGATGGTTTTTCCCCTCCTCAATCGTTCCAGCGGTTTAAAAACAAACTTGAGAATTAAAAGGATAATACCCACATGCAATCCTGAAACCGCAAGTATATGCACAGCCCCCGCAGCCGCAAAATCAGCATAAACATCAGGAGACAGTTCTTGCCTTTGACCGAGTAGTAACGCATTGATCAACGCCAGTGCATCGCCTTCAAATCCGTTTTTGATTAATTCACTGTTGATGTTGTCCCTGAAATTAGCGGCTTTGCCTCTAAGTCCGGGTGTGCCTTTAAAATGCTGAATCAACAAACTGTCCCGCAGTTGAAACTGATGATAAATGCCTTGTTTGTTTAAGTAAGCCGCATAGTCAAACTGATACGGATTTTTAGGCGAGGGTAATTCCTGAAACCCACTGTAGGTCAAAACCAAATCCCCCACCTGATAATGCTCCTGATTAATTTCTTTGGTGACGAGCAACAAAACCTTGCCTGAAACCTTTACTCCATCTGCATATTGAAGTTCGGCCACATATTTTTTGTTGAACAAATCGGGTTTTAAAGTGGATTTTATTTTTAGCTGAAGGAGTTGTTCCTCTTCAATTGAAATGTTATGAATGTAATGCGCGGAATGGTTCAAAGGCTTATGCATTTGATGCACCCACATTCCCAATAGAATTAATGAAATGAGTGCAGCACTGCCAAAAACTACATCCTGAACCAACATTTTCCGCGACCGAAACCACGCAATAATCAATAGGATAAAACCTGAGCCAAGCAGCAAGTGAAGTGTGCCCAAAGAAACAACCGTGTAGTGACTGATCAAAATCCCACAGGTCAGCGCAAAAGTGATTTTAAATGCCGTTAAGTTAATCAGTTGCATACAGAACCAATCAAAATATTAAACAAATACCGGGGATGTTTATAATCGGGGATAGAACTTTAAAAATAAGAAATATTTTAATTACTTTTAAATTCTTAATTTTTCGAATCTAAATTCAATACCATAATGAAAAAACTCTTCATCCTTTCGTTCTTATTTTTTGGCGCACTTACCCTTACATCACAAAATGTAATGACCCCCGAATTGCTTTGGCAGTTGGGCAGGGTTTCACCCATTGGTTTAACCAAAGACGGTCAATCTGTAGTCTATCGCGTTACCACACCTTCGGTGGAAAACAACAATTTTAGCAGTAAGGTGTACAGCATTCCTGTTTCAGGGGGAAATGCCGTTGAGATTGAAAACCACAGCGAATTAGTGCACGACAAAAACCTTTCGCCGGACGGCAAACACCTTTTGTATCACAAAGCCGTAAAACTTCAAAAAGTGTTGGGGAAGGATTATTATGAGGACATGGAGGAGTCTAACGTGATGATTTATGACGCTCTGAACTACCGCCATTGGGATACCTACAACAAGGGTGAATTTAATCATGTGTTTTACAAAAAAACAGGCGAAGAGGAAGGTATTGATATTATGAAAGATGAACCTTATTACACACCTCAAATGCCTTTTGGAGGTTCAAGCGATTACATCTGGAACCCCGATGGGTCCAAAATACTCTATGTTTCTTTAAAAAAATCGGGAACTGAATATGTTAACAGTACCAATACCGATATCTACGAATATAACCTGGCAACCGGT
>NZ_JCBCCK010000128.1:0-9579 GCF_059864935.1 Planktosalinus sp. | reverse complement strand
GAATCCGCCAGAGGCGGAGAAGGAGGAAGGCGGGGATCTCATCAATCAAAATCCAAAACGTTAATTCATTCATTGATCAAAAAGCACAGCAAGATGCAATCCTGCCTGCCGCAGGCATGGCGCGCGGCAGCGGGGGAAGTTTCGGGAGCGCGGCAATATAAATTAGTCCTCGACAGGTACATTTTGGACAGTTGAATGTAGATGGCTAATTTTCCATTCCCCATTAGTTTTCCTCCATATTTTTGTTACATACTCCTTCATTTTTGTTCCTTCACCATTAGGATATTCCAAAGTACGAACGACATAGCCAGTATTTTGAGATAATGGGAAGATTTCCAATTTATCAACAAAAGGTTTTTTGAATGGTCTTGGAATAGAGTTACAGAACTTTTCAATTATTTCTTTTGAAGAGACTTTCCTTCCATTCGCCAGAAATGTAATATCTGATTCCATCATATCCAGGACTACAGAACAATCTCCGCTCTTAAATGCAGCCTGCTCCTTTAATGTCGCTTCATTTATTTCGAGTTTAACTGCTTCCAAATCTGCGTTTTGTGCCATCAAAAAATTCGGAGTGTTAAAACTAAAAATAGATACAAAGATGATGTTCTGAATTGCTTTCATAGTTTCTGTTTTATGTTACACAACTTGTTTATATACGCTACTTTTCTCTCATAGTATGTTAATACAGCAAGCCAAACCTTTAGGTTCTTAATATTTACTTGATTTATTTCTTCATTGTGGGGGTATTCAAATATAAATAAAAACACTGTTGTCCGGTAAAAAAAATATCGTCCCTAAGGGACTTATAGAAATTTTGTAATGTATTTATTACCAATATTTTGTCCCTAACGGGACTAAAGCCCCAGAGGGGCTATATATTGGTAATCAAAAGCAACCCTTACATATAACAAAGTCCGCCAATCGGCGGACGGAATATGTTAATGGTTTATATGAATTCAATTATTTTGCCGGACAGTAGTGAAATAAAATGTTAAAACTTTAACGCTTAAAACCACAAAAATGGGTGAGGCTATTTTACGGGATTCTGCAATACTGTGAAAAATTCCAAAAACTCAAGCAAATTCCATGTTTCTTTTCCCTTCTCTATTCTCTCTTTTCAAACTCAGAGAAAACCTCACTTTTTTTTGCCAAATGGTGTCAATTGGTGTCAAATAAAAATGTGAAATATGTAACATTATTCACAAAATATGTAATGCTACCTAAGCATTCAATAATTATTTTTATAAGTTCATAAACAATGTAATACCTTATGTCTTGTAAATGATTACAAATAAGGCATCGGGATTTGACTTTTAAAATAGGAATACCATGGAAACTGCAACACAAGATTATGACTTAATGGCCACTTTATATGACTTTCAAATGTCCTATGATGATGTGGGTGAAGGAAGCATCCCAATTATCTTCTTGCACGGTTTTCCTTTTGACAAATCGATGTGGCAGGAACAGCTTGACTTTTTAGAATCTTCCCACAGGTTAATATCCTGTGATATCAGAGGATTTGGAAAATCAACAGATGAGGAGACACCGCTAAGCATTGAGCTGTTTGCTGATGATTTGATACAGTTTATGGACCGGTTAAGTATCGATAAAGCCATTTTATGTGGACTATCTATGGGCGGATTTATAGCTTTGAATGCTTTGAAAAGATTTCCGGAATACTTTGAAGCATTGATTTTATGTGATACCCAATGTATTGCAGACACCCATGAAGTACAAAAAAAACGCTATAAGACTATTTATGACATTGAAAGTGATGGAGTGGCTGATTTCAATGAAGGATTTATCAAAAGTGTTTTTCACAAAGATTCATTAACAAACAAAAAAGCACTGGTTGAGCAGCTCAGAAGTGTTGTGTATACTAATTCAGAACACATTATCAAAGAGGGGTTGATCGCCCTTGCTGAACGTTCAGAAACTTGTTCCAATTTGAGTGAGATAAACATTCCAACATTGATTATATGCGGCAGGGAAGATGAAGTAACCCCACTTGCACAATCTGAATTTATGAATGCATCCATTAAAGGTTCAATACTACACGTTATTGATCAGGCGGGTCATGTATCCAATCTTGAGCAACCCGACGTATTCAACAAACACATTCTCGATTTCTTGACGTCATTAAAAAAGACGTAAGACTACAGGACTTAAGACGTAAGTCTTCAAGACATAGGAATGCTGAACTGTTTACAAACTTGAAAACCTGTGATTTATGTAAACAAGTTTTGAAATTGTGTAACATACAGAATACCATGAATTGCCATCTTTGTATCAGTTCATTAAAGTACTACTAAACTTAAAAATCATAATGGAACATAAGAACAAAAAAGAAGAAAAAAGTAACAGCAATAACGGCCTTCGAGATTATAAAATAAAGGGTGACCCAAACAAAGAATCCGTTGCTGTAAAAGAAAAACGAAAACGCATAGAGAAAGATGTGAAGTTTGATTCAGGAAAAAGAAACAAATAAATAAAAAAAAAATGAAAGCAGATTAGGAAAAAATTGTAATTAAGTTGTTGGAATTTTAAATACCAATCAATAAAAGATTTAAAACTAATCTGAGTTTGAAAAAGGGAGTCTTTGGGGAAGGGCTTCCTTTTTTTGTTATCCTCGCGAATTCGGAAAATCGTAGATTCAGCATGGATAATCCCCGTTAATCAAGCGCAATCTAAAGATATATGACACTTTTTTAACAATGAACCATAAACAACAAATTTATCCGCCGAAGGTTTACCGTAGGAGGACAATAAACTTTAAAACCCCACTACTCTGTTAATATTTAATTAGTTATGCCTTTTAACACTTAAATAAATCACAAAATAGAATAATTACCGGTTTTAATCAAACAAATCAAATTTAATAGCTGTAAATTTGATTAAGTTTAATTATCCATTCATAGTTTAATCTGGTTTGAATTCTCGTTTAGAAAGAAATCAAAAAATAGGCTATCCAGGCAGTTAAGGCCATACTTCCCTAAAACATTTTTAATCTTTCTCTTTTTTTATTTTGTGATATTCAAAATAGAAATCGGGTGATTTTAACGACACATATTAACTTTCCCCAATTTTATTTTACCGCATAAACTTAAATAATTATGCCACACAATCTCCAATTTTGGACAATTTTTCAATGTATACCCACTCCCAGTGTGGTATTGCTGCCTGATGCGCCAATGTTTACGATTGTAGCGGTCAATAAAGCCTATTTGGAAGCATTGGAAGCAGCAAATAAATCAGAACAGGATTTGATTGGAAAAGGAATCTTTGAGGCATTTACTGAAAACCCGGATGATACTTTATCAAATGGTGATGAAAATCTGAGAAACTCCCTGTTTATCACAATCGCCAAAAAGGAAACGCATATCATGCCGCTTCAAAAATATGACATCCCCATTCGCGGTACTTCAAAATTTAAAGTTAAATATGCCAATGTTCAGAATATTCCGATCAAGGATGATGATGGCAACATCACCCATATTTTGCACTCGGTTGAAGATGTAACCGATAAAAAAAGCATGGAACTTTCACTTGAAATTGAAAAACAACGTTACAATGATTTATACTTTCAATCGCCTTCCTGTATGGGTATATTAAGGGGTCCGGATCATGTGTATGAATTGGCAAATCCGCTCTATTTGGAGCTTGTGGGCGAAAAAGATGTTATAGGTAAGACCGTAAAAGAAGTATTGCCCGAACTTGAATCAAATGGTATTTTCAAATCCCTTGACAGGGTCTATGAAACCGGCGAAACATATTCAGCAAATGAGATGCTTGTAAAATTTGACCGCCATAGAATCGGTGAACTCATCGATACTTACCTGAACTTCAATTATCAGGCAAATAGAGATAGTGAAGGGATTATAAATGGCATCCTTTTCTTTGCCACTGATGTGACTGAGTTGGTGCAGGCTCGTAAAAAAATTGAGGAAAGCGAAAGCCGTTATAAGGAACTCATTCAAAATTTACCTGTTGCAACTTATTCCTGTGACCTTGATGGATGCTTATTATTTTACAATAAAGCGGCAGTAACCTTATGGGGGAGAGAACCTGAAATAGGGGCAAAGTGGTGTGGTTCTTGGAAGATTTACAGTCTTGATGGCAACCCGCTTCCTGTGGACTTGTGGCCTGTGGCAATAGCCGCAAAGAAAAGCGATAATATTACCTATAAGGAAATCATTGTAGAACGCCCCAATGGGCAAAAGAGAAATGTCATACCATACCCGGTTCCATTTATGGATGAAGACGGTGAGGTCATCGAGGTTGTAAGTGTGATGATTGATATTACTGAAAGTAAAGAAACGGACAAAATTATCAGGGAAAGTGAAAAAAAATACCGGCAGATTGTGGAAACTGCACAGGAAGGCATCTGGGTGATTGATGAAGATAATGCCACCACATTTGTCAATAATAAACTTTGTGAAATTCTTGGATATTCCCGGGAAGAGATGATGGGAAAAGACATCTATTTTTTTATGGATGAAGATTCCAGAAAAATGGCCGGTATATTGATGAAAAAGAAAAAAGAGGGATATACCAATAAAATACAATTAAAATACATTTCAAAATCCGGTAAAGATGTTTGGTCCCATATTTCTTCAAATCCGCTTTTTGATGAAGCAGGCAGGTATAAAGGAATCCTGGCTATGGTTACCGATATTACCGAACAAAGAAAAACAAATAAAAAACTCAAAAAATTAAACAAAGAGCTCGCTTATCAAAACGCAGAGAAAGAAATCCGGACTGAAGAATTAAGCCTTACAAATGAAGAATTGGTCAAAACAAATAAGGAACTGGACCGCTTTGTGTATAGTGTTTCTCACGATTTACGTTCGCCGCTCACCTCAATTCTTGGGCTTATTTCTATTATTGAAGAAGACAGTAAAGAACCTGACACTCTTGAACATGTAAAAATGATTCGCAACAGCATAATCCGCCTTGACGAATTTATTAAAAATATCCTGAGCTATTCGCAAAATAACCGCACCGGGCTGGAATACCAGGAAATACCCATCGAGAAAACCATCAATGAAATTTTGGACTCTGTGCGCAATATCAAAGAGGCAAAAGGAATTTCATTTCAAGTTGATATTGACGAGCAAATACCATTTTGTTCTGATAGGCAACGTTTTAACACCATCCTGGAAAACCTTATTTCCAATGCCATTAAATACCATAAAGATGAGGATCCCGAAAGATATATTAAACTCATCGGTACAACTAATAACAATGAATTAAAGCTCAATATCTCTGATAATGGAAAGGGTATAGATACTGAATTTCACGATAAAATATTTGATATGTTTTATCGCTTGCCCGGCAGTACTGAGGGTTCAGGCTTAGGTCTATATATTGTAAAGGAATCCATTGATAAAATGCAGGGGACCATTGATATACAGTCTGAAAAAGGAGTAGGAACTTCTTTTGACATTAATCTTAAAAACTTTAAATCATGCAAGACGGGCTTAATATAAATTTTGAAAATGTCATGGTCATTGACGATAACCTTATAGACCTCTATATTTCATCACGATTGATCACTAAAAACAGTTTTGGAAAGAAAGTGTTGCAGTATTCTTGTGCCTTTGAAGCATTGAACTATTTGCAGGAAAATCAGAAAAACATTTCCCTCTTGCCTGAAGTCATTTTTGTGGATATATACATGCCGGGAATGACCGGATTTGAATTTATGGTTGAATATGATAAATTACCAACCACTCTAAAAAAACACTGCGGGGTATTTATTATTTCCTCATCGATTGACGAGCGGGACTGGGATAAAGCAAACAAGGATAAAAACATATTGGCCATGAAGGAGAAACCAATTTCCAAAGATTTCCTAAACGATTTGAAGGTTAGTTACTGCATTCCCTATTCTAATTTATTTTTTGCGATGATTAAAAATCGGAAAGGGTAGAACTCAAAACTACCGGGAATGGAATTCCTCTGCATCATTAGCACTTAATGAAATGGACTTAAGATGGCAGGCATCGCCGTCGGCGCTCCGTCGCTGAAGCTATGAAGCGTAAGTGACAAGCCTATGGCGACCGAGGGACGTAGGACGCCTGCCCGCCAAAGGCTGGTAAGACAAGGTGACCCTCAGTGTATTTGTTCATTCCGATACCGAAGATAGGAGGTGAGGACCTGCCGGTAGGCAGGATCGCATCCTGTTGCTCAGCAATGCGTTCTTACTCTGATGCGACTCCTCCTTCGGCGGACACGGCCCTCGTCGCTCGTGCCTCGCTCTGTCGGAGTGAAAAAAAAAAGGGGGGATTGTGGTTGAAAAAAGACCTAAGACAACTTTTTAACCAAAAAACCATAAACAACAAACAACAAAACCTCCCACATAACTTTTCCCGATTCCCTCTAAAATTCCTATTTTTGCCTTCCAATCAACATTTACAACAATGAGAACTTGCTTCCTTTTAATTTCGACCCTGCTTTTAATTTCCTGTACCAAAAAAATCCCTGCAGACCTGCTAATCATCAATGCCAACGTCTATACCGTCAATGCCGATTTTAACAAGGCCGAGGCTTTTGCTGTTAAAAACGGGAAAATCATTGAAGTGGGCACCACTGACGCTTTACGCGAAAGATATGAAGCCACTGTAACCTATGACTTTGCCGGAAAAACGATCGTTCCCGGGTTTATTGATGCCCACGCCCATTTTTACGGACTGGGGCTTAACCAAAGAGTAGTGGACCTGGTGGGTGCCGAAAGCTATGAAGAAATGATTGACCGGGTTGTGGCTTTTCAGGAAGAAAAACAACTCGATTATATTGAAGGCCGCGGCTGGAACCAAAACTTCTGGGAAGTGAAGGAATTCCCCAACAAAGAAAAACTCGACGAACTCTTTCCAGATACTCCCGTGGTACTCACCCGCATTGATGGTCATGCATATTTGGTCAATCAAAAAGCACTTGACCTGGCAGGCATCACCACCCAAACCAAAGCCGAAGGCGGTTATGTTGAGGTGAAAGATGGTAAACTGACCGGTATCCTTATTGACGGAGCCATGGGCGTGATTAGATCCATAGCACCGGATATCAGCCTTGAAGATGCAACGCGGGCACTTAAAGATGCTCAGGATATTTGTTTTTCTTACGGCCTGACCACCATAAACGACGCCGGATTGGATAAGGATATTATTTATTTGATTGACAGCCTTCAAAAGTCGGGCGAACTGGATATGCGCATTTATGCCATGGTATCAAACACCCCGGAGAATCTGGATTACTTCCTTACCCGTGGTGTCATCAAAACCGACAAACTCAACGTGCGATCCGTAAAAGTCTATGGTGACGGGGCACTGGGTTCACGAGGTGCGGCACTTAAAGAACCTTATCACGACCATCCCGGTCATTATGGTATTTTTGTGACTCCTGTAGATGAAATTGACAGTCTCGCCCGGCGCATCGCCGAATCACAATACCAGATGAACACTCACGCCATAGGTGATTCAACAGCTTTGGTGGTGCTTCAGGCTTATAACAATGCTTTAGGCGAAGGCAATAAGCGTCGTTGGAAAATTGAACATGCACAAGTAGTTGATGTGAATGACTTTGATTATTTCTCAAAAGGGATTATTCCATCTGTCCAACCCACTCATGCCACCAGTGATATGTATTGGGCAGAGGATCGTTTGGGCGCAGAGCGAATGAAAGGGGCTTATGCATACAAAACCCTGCTCGAAAAAGCGGGAATCATCGCTTTGGGAACCGATTTTCCGGTTGAGCATGTGAGTCCATTTTACACTTTTTATGCTGCTGTAGCTCGAAAGGATTTAAACCAATATCCCGAAGGTGGTTTTCAGATTCAGGATGCACTTTCCCGAGAGGAAACGCTAATGGGAATGACCATTTGGGCAGCTTATTCCAATTTTGAAGAGCACGAAAAAGGTAGCATTGAAATCGGGAAATTTGCCGACTTTATTGTTTTGGACAAAGACATCATGAATTGTGATGAGGATGACATCCCCAACATTCAGGTGGAAGCCTCTTTTGTGGGTGGCAAAATGGTGTATAGAAAATAAGCCACAGATAACCCTCTCAGGGTTCAAAACCCTGAGAGGGTTGAAACAAATGATTTATTTCCCCCCTTTTGCCTGAAGGTCCTCAATACATAGTTGTTCAAGTACCCGGTCTGTTGACTTGCTGAGCAGCATACGGGTTACAACAGCGCGCTCTCCGGTCGTTTCAAAAAACATCAGGCATTCTTCAACCATACAGTGTTTGCTGTTTTGAGTGTCTTCGTGAATTTGGTGGATATCATCGAGTTGCAGGTTGACCAATCCAAACAAATGGCCAAACTCGTGGTTTAATGTCGTTCTTTCAGCCAGGCCAATATTAATGCCATGAGAAATGGCCGCATCGTTGATGGTTTTCTTATAGATCACCGCCGAAGTATTTCTGTATGCCGTACCCAAAGTCACGCGTGTTGGAGTATCGTTATTTGATTTTTTATTTGAAAAAAAAACATAGACCGCAAGGTTGGTGCCATCATTATAAAAAGTGCGATGATCGTTTTCAATGGCTACAATATCGTTTATGGTGTATGAATTTCCGTTAATGTCAGGCTGTATCATTCGCTCTACCACAGTAATACCTTCTGGTTTGTTGATACGCTCCCCTAGGAAATTGAGCAGGTGATTGACAGTGCCGGGTTCGGGGTAAAAGCCTTCGGCATAAACAATTTCAAGGGTGATGTTTTTAAAGTTGTTGTCTCTTAAAAAATCTTCAGAAGAGGTGCCAACACTTTGCTTATTTGCCAAAGTAGGGTCAGCAGGAGGGTCTTTGTCATCACTTTTACACCCAAGAAACAAGGTGAGTACCCATCCAAACAATAAAATGCGGTAAGCGGTAATTTGCATAGCAGAATTTTTCTTTAAATATAAGGTAAGAATAAGGTGAAATCAAAAATTTATGAATTTAACACTGTTTTTTGTTTATTAAGGATTCCATATTTCTTTGTGTGTTCTGTGCCTTCTTTGTGATCTCTGTGGTTAACAAAATTGACCTAAGACTACAGGGTGTAAGATGTATGACAAGGAGATTTTAAAACATATAAAACTACACCCATAGTTTCGCAAGATAATCATAGTGTTCACCTTCAAAAACCAGTTCGCTTTGCAAGCCGGCTTCAAGAGATAATGCTTTCAATAGTTCAAAATGGAGGTACAGCCAGTCAAAAGTTTCTGAGGCTTCACCTTTATAGGACATTTTAAATGTAAGCTCACCATAATAATCCCTGTTACCTGTTACCCAAACACCTCCGTCTTCATCTTCATCAAACATATAAATCAGATTGCTGGAGTCGATCAGGATTTGCCCACCGGAATTGAGTAATGATTTCAGATGTTTTAAATGTTTTGGTGCGGTTTCCAAATTTTGAAAGATACCCGTTCCGTTCATCAAAAGCAGAAGGGAGTCATATTTTTCGGAAACATCCAAAATATCCATGACTTTTGCATTTTGAACCCCTCTGAGCTTACACACTTCAATCGCTCCGGGCGAAATGTCAATAGCGGTTACGTCCAGTCCTTTTTCCTGTAAATAGAG
>NZ_JCBCCK010000483.1:0-1914 GCF_059864935.1 Planktosalinus sp. | reverse complement strand
CCTTTTACGGTGAGCATGGCATCGGGATTAGGGGTGTTTATTCCGATAAACCCGTTTTCGGCCTGCGTAATATTGGTGAAAGTTTTGTTATCCTGAGCAAATCCAATGGAAATAAAACAAAACAGGAATAGTACAATGATTATATTTTTCATAGGTGAATTATTAAGTTTTTACTGAATATCAGGCACTCATAAAATTAAGAATTTACTAATCTACAATCTTAACTTTCATTTTGCAAAATCCAACGCAACATTAACAAAAATCTCACGTTTAAAATGAAAATTTTACCCTGTTTACAATATCTTTGGGAACCATAAACCTAATAGCACTATGAACAAAAACCTCAACCTGATACTTGGCTGTTTTTTTCTTTTTTCCTCCCTAATTTTTGCCCAACAATCTGCCGTTCATACTGACGAGTTTGCATCATTTCAGCAAGCAGTAACTATGTACAACAATAAACAGTACAAAGCAGCTCAAGCTGCCTTTGCGCAACTCAAGCAAACGGCTTCAAAGGAGAGCTTAAAAGCCGACTGCGCTTACTACATTGCCAATGCCGCTATAAGAATGAATCAGGATGGGGCAGAGCAACTGATGGAAAGCTTTGTGACCGATTATCCCACAAGCCCACGCAGAAACAGTGCTTATATGGAGGTGGGAACATATTATTTTGAATCAGGTCGCTATCCGCAGGCAATAAGCTGGTTTGAACGTGCAGATACCCACAGCCTGAGTGTTTCCGAACGCGAAACCTTAAACTTTCAAATGGGATATGCCTATTTTGAAAGCCGCAAACCCACCGAAGCCCAAAAATACTTCAACCGCATTGTCAACTCAAGGACTTATGGCACTCAAGCCAAATATTATTTAGGCTATATGGCTTATGAAGGCGAAGACTACAGTCAGGCCACCCAATATTTTGATGCCGTTTCCGGAGACGAACGTCTTTCTGAAAACCTGTCTTACTTCCAGGCCGATATGAACTTCAAAATGGGCAACTTTGATGAAGCCATTCGTTTGGGAAAGGAGCAGTACGGAAAATCCAATGCACGTGAAAGGTCTGAAATTGCTAAAATCATCGGTGAAAGCTATTTCAATTTAGGGCAATATGAAGCGGCAATTCCTTATTTAAAAGAATTCCGCGGGTCACGCGGCAGATGGAGCAACACCGATTTCTATCAGTTGGGTTATGCCTATTATATGCAGAAAGACTATGAGAATGCCATTTCTGAATTCAACAAAATCATTGACGCCCGCAATGCTGTTGCCCAAAATGCCTATTACCATTTAGGTGATTCTTACCTGAAACAAAACAAAAAACAGCAGGCACTCAACGCCTTTAAAAATGCTTCCGAAATGAGTTTTAGTCCTCAGATTCAGGAAGATGCTTTTTACAATTATGCCAAGTTGAGCTACGAAATTGGGAACGCTTACAAACCCGTTCCGCAAGTGTTGACAGCTTTTTTGGAAAAATACCCACAAACACAAAACAAGGCAGAAATTGAAGACCTGTTGATTGATTCATACATCACCTCCAGAAACTACAAAGCCGCCATGGAACTGCTTGAAAACAACCGCAGTTTCAACAACAGGTTGGCTTATCAAAAAGTGACCTTTTTAAGAGGACTCGAACTCTATGAAGAAGGCAAATACAACGAAGCCAAGACACACTTTGAAAAATCCTTAAATGAACCCCGCGATGCCGCTTTTACTGCCAGAGCAACCTTTTGGAAAGCCGAAAGCGACTACCAGCTCAGCAATTTTAACGAAGCCGTGGTAGGGTTCAGACAATTTCAGCAGTTACCGCAGAGCCGAACAACTCCCGAGGCCAAAAACAGCAGTTACAACCTGGCATATACGCATTTCAAAATGAAAAACTATGGGGAGGCCATCACGGCATTTCAGCAGTTTCTT
>NZ_JCBCCK010000114.1:0-5463 GCF_059864935.1 Planktosalinus sp. | reverse complement strand
GTTAGGGGTGGTTGCCCATCTCCTAAATCTAAGGTTATGTTACCGGTACCTATCGTTGGTGTTCCGGAAAAAGTGAGGCTAAAAACCTCACCCGCACATAATTGTGTGGGAGGTGTCCAGTTGATGGTTGGGGATTCGATGAGTTCTACTTCAAATTGATCAACAACAAACCATTCAGTACATTTCCTGATTTCGAGTTTCACATGACCTGTTGTTACATTGTTGGCAATTTCATTCCACATTATCGTAATTTCAGGGGAATCCTGACCTTGGACAATACTCCCGAAATTTGGTGGATCAATGCTCCAGATGTATTGGTCACCATCCAGTTCATCCACCCTAAAGGAAGTTTCGGTACTGGTACAATAGATGTGTGTGTTAATAGTTGTGCCACTTGTGGGATCAAAAGGTTCAATGTCTGTTTGCACGTTCACCGGGGTAATCGGGTGTGAAGTTAGCCATAGGGATTGGCAACGTGGACTGGATTTTCTTTTATAACTGATGGAAACAGTGTATGGACCGGCAGGGTTGTCATCAAAAATAGCCTCAATCAGGAAGTCATTACCCGGACCATTTAATGACCCATTTGCGACTTCCCATACTATATGATACTCAGTAGGGTCCAAATAGGGACCTGTATTTTGAAATAAAATTTCATAAACCACATCAGGACACACTTCTTCAGGAAGGTGAAATATGCCTTGTGGCGTTGGGGGGAAGTCGTATACAGTGAAAATAAACCCGCTACTGTCGCATCTGTTTGGGCCGTTTGCAATTATTATGTATTGACCCGGATCTAAAAGTGAATAATTAAAATCAATATCAACAACAATGTCCACCACCTCGTTATCTTCATTGATCAATGTCCATATGGTATTGGGGTCTGGTTCAGCAGTTTCAAAGGTAAAACTTTCACCGGCACATACAGCAACAGGCCCCGTTATAGTATGAGGTGCATCATTTATCGTGATTTCTTTTTCTGCCATCCCGTTACAATTTTTAAGCGTATTGAAATATATCGCCCGTAATGTATAAACCCCATGAGGCACCCCAATGGGTGAGACAAGAACTTCGTTTAACTGTTGAACAAATATTAGATACTGAGTGTAATCAACTCCACTTGCATCGGTAAGTGACCAATTATATTCAGTAGCTGGCCATTGTGGCAGGGTGTATCTAGATTGTTTACCATTACAAATGGTATCATCACCGCTAATATGGCCCTTCTCTTTTACTACCGGAACTTTCACCACTGAAGGAACAGGGCACACATCACAACCCAACAATTCCAATGTTACCCATCCAAAGCCGGAATCATCTACCCTATCCCAAAGTACTTCCACTACCGGACTGTTTTCAGTATTGTTCTGAATCGTACCCCCTTCAACAGACCAGTAAAACTCGCATTCAGAATTTGCCGTATAGGTTTCCACCGCATTTTCACATGTGACTGTTGGGCAGCTAATCTCAACTGGCTCACCCCATTCCTCAATTCTAATTTCTATTGTATATGTGTTCATACAATAGCATTCATTTCTAACTGTAAGTTGTACTTCATATACTCCCGGAGTATCATATCTGTGTGAGGGTTCAAATTCATTTGAAGTATTGCCATCACCAAAATCCCAGTGATGACTGATGATTTGACCGCCCGGATTGGGAGTTGAAGTATTTACAAAAAAGATTTCCTGATTTAGGCAATAAATCAATTCTTCAGATGGGGGTTTTATTGAAAATTCAGCATTTGGTAAATCAATCACATCTACACAAATTCCAAATTCATAAATTAGATTACCATCGTTAATCACTACATAGACACCGGCCGGAGGATCTAGAATGTCCCAGGACACCCATATGCTATCATAGTCGGGTTGATTTGTGATTTCACCACCAATGACAGTCCAGGTGATAACCCAATCAGGTTCAACCCCTGTTAACCAAAAAAATGATTCAGAACCAAGACAAACCTGGATACAAGGAAGATCATCGAGTTCTTCAATATGAAAAGAAGCCTCGCCCCCATAAATGGAACAGGCATTTTCATTTGTCCAACCTAAACTTATCGGCGGAGCAGTTTGGGCAGAAATTTCATTAAAAACAGATGAAAAGAATAACAGAGCAGTAACAACTAAAGTATAAAAATGTCTCATGATTGGTTGTTTTAAGTAGGTTAATACAATTTTAATTGAGGACTTTTAAATCTTATTATATGTGGGATATAGATTAATTTCAGTTTTTGGTATTAAGTCATATATTAAACACGGCTAAGGGATTATACTATAATGTTTTAAAGTAAATGAGAATTATACATATAAATTTTAGACTTTTAAAATCTAACAAAAGGTTTAAGTTAAAATCACATATTGATTATTTTGCGATTTTTAAAGAAAAGATTTTTTTAAAAAAATGCAAATAAAATCTTAAAGATAAACTAAATTTAACATAATGCCCTTTGCACACGCTAACTTAAATAATTCATTTACAGCACTTATACCTGAAGTCTTTAAAAAGCTCAAACAAAAAAAAATGAAAGGATAGGAGGTATAAATCGGGTATGCCGTCAAAAAAACCAAATAGTTTTATTTGTCTGTCTGTAGATAAACCAGAAATTCCCCGATGGTCTCCGCCCAACTTTAAGGGGCAAACTACTGGGGTTATCGAATATTAAAAAAATCTATTTAAAATGTGACAGTTAGCCTATAGTTTTTTTGCATGCTTCACTTTTTCATTGGTCAATGCCATTTCAATCACCTCTTTCATATCTTTTACATAGTGAAAAGTCAGTCCTTTCAAATAGTCTTCCTTGATTTCGTCTATATCCCTTTTGTTTTCTTCACAGAGGATGATTTCCTTGATGCGGGCGCGTTTGGCCGCCAGGATTTTTTCTTTGATACCACCCACGGGCAATACTTTTCCACGTAAAGTGATTTCGCCGGTCATTGCAAGGCTTTTCTTTACTTTACGCTGTGTAAACAAAGATACCAAAGAGGTCAGCATTGTGATCCCGGCACTGGGTCCGTCTTTTGGAGTAGCACCTTCAGGCACGTGAATGTGTACATTGTACTTCTCAAAGATATCCGGGTCGAGCGAAAGTTCATCTGCATTTGATTTGATAAACTCCATGGCAATGGTAGCCGACTCTTTCATTACTTTTCCAAGGTTTCCGGTGATGGTGAGGTTACCTTTTCCTTTGGATAAAGTGGATTCAATAAACAAGATATCACCTCCCACCTGTGTCCAGGCCAGTCCGGTTACCACTCCTGCCACGTCGTTGTTTTCATATTTGTCGCGTTCCATTTTGGGGGCACCCAAAACTTTGATGATGTCATTGTTGGAAACACTCACGCTGTACTCCTCTTCCATTGCAATATTCATTGCGGCATAACGCACCATTTTGGCAATCTGTTTTTCCAAACCACGCACACCGGATTCACGGGTGTAGCCTTCCACAATTTTTTCTAATTGTGGCTTGGCAATTTTAAGATCTTTGGCAGTTAAACCATGTTCTTTCAATTGCTTGGGCAGTAAATGCCGCTTGGCAATTTCAACCTTTTCTTCAATGGTGTATCCGGTCACATTGATGATTTCCATACGGTCAAGAAGTGCCGGCTGAATGGTACTCAGGCTGTTTGCCGTGGCAACAAACATGATTTTGGAAAGGTCATAGCCCACTTCCAAAAAGTTATCGTGAAAATCATTGTTCTGCTCAGGGTCAAGCACTTCAAGCAAAGCAGAAGAAGGATCTCCCTGATTGCCCAACGAAAGTTTGTCTATCTCGTCAAGCACAAAAACAGGGTTGCTGGTTTCGGCTTTTTTTACACTCTGAACAATCCTGCCGGGCATAGCACCTATATAGGTTTTTCTGTGCCCGCGAATTTCCGATTCATCGCGCAAACCACCCAATGAAACCCGCACATAACTTCTTCCCAAGGCTTCAGCGATTGATTTACCCAACGAGGTCTTACCCACTCCCGGAGGTCCGTAAAGACAAAGGATGGGCGACTTCATATCGTTGCGCAGTTTTAATACCGCTAAATATTCAATGATGCGTTTTTTTACATCATCGAGGCCATAATGGTCACGGTCTAAAATGCGTTTGGCGCGTTTCAAATCAAATTTGTCTTTGGAAAAATGATTCCACGGCAGGTCGAGAAACAAATCCAGATAGTTGCGCTGAATGGAATATTCAGCCACCTGAGGGTTCATACGTTGCATCTTGGCCAATTCTTTTTCAAAATGCTTGGCAACCTCTGCTGACCATTTTTTCTTTTTGGCCCGCAAGCTCATTTCATCGAGTTCTTCTTCATGAGAAACACCGCCCAACTCTTCCTGTATGGTTTTCATTTGCTGGTGAAGAAAATACTCTCGCTGTTGCTGGTCAAGGTCATAACGCACTTTGGACTGAATGTCGTTTTTGAGCGCCAGTTTTTGCAATTCGACATTCATATATTTTAAGGTCTCCATCGCGCGTTCTTCCAGTGAATTGATTTCAAGAAGCTTTTGCTTTTCCTCTACACTGATGCTGAGGTTTGAAGAAACAAAATTGATTAAAAACGAGTTGCTTTCTATATTTTTAATGGCAAAGGAAGCCTCTGAAGGAATGTTCGGGCTTTCTTCAATGATTTGAAACGCCAGGTCTTTGACCGATTCAATGATGGCTTTAAACTCTTTGTTGTTTTTTGCCGGACGTGCTTCTTCCACCGGTTTGATTTTGGCTTTAAAGTAAGGTTCGGTATTGGTGTATTCATCAATGGTAAAACGCTTTTTACCCTGAAGGATAACCGTTACGTTGCCATCGGGCATTTTGAGCACCCTAAGTATTCGGGCTACTGTACCAAGGGTATTGATGTCTTTGGTTTCCGGTTCTTCTGTTGACTCAGATTTTTGTGAAACAACACCAATGACTTTTGAATGCCTGTTGGCATCGTTGATCAGTTTTATGGATTTGTCCCTGCCAGCGGTAATGGGAATCACTACTCCGGGAAAGAGTACGGTATTTCGAAGTGGCAAAATAGCCAGCTCATCAGGCAAGGTTTCTTTATTGATGGCATCCTCGTCTTCGGGAGTCATTAAAGGAATCAATTCCGCATCTTCATTCAGTTCCTGAAATGACAAACTGTCTAAATCGATTATTTTTGAATTTGACATAGTGCTATTTTATGGTCATAGTGTCATACAACACTTGAGCAATTTTTAGGTTAAAATAATAATTTAAAAGATACTGCCAGGCTAAACCACTAATCTTCAGCATTTCTCCAACAAATATCTGTCATTAAAAGGCAATAGTTATGCCAGCTGAAAATTTATTTTTTAAAATTTAAATCAAAAGTGTAACAATTTGGGTTTTAAACTATCTTTAATACAAACTAACGTTTTTTTTGACACTAACCGAAAAACATATTGATGATTTAGTCGTGCTCTGTTTGAAAGGCAACAGCCTGGCGCAAATGGAAGTGTACAACC
>NZ_JCBCCK010000444.1:0-2282 GCF_059864935.1 Planktosalinus sp. | reverse complement strand
CCCGCCTCTGGCAGGCCGGGGCAAATCGGGTGAATTGTTGATTCCAATCCCCCTCCTTGGGAGGGGTTAGGGGAGGACTTAGGCCGGGGCAAAGCGGATGAATTGCTGATTCCAATCCCCCTCCTTGGGAGGGGTCAGGGGAGGACTTAGGGCCGGGGCAAAGCGGATGAATTGCTGATTCCAATCCCCCTCCTTGGGAGGGGTCAGGGGAGGCCTTAGGGGAGGACTTTCAATGGTTTTATTTGATTCATATTGAACCAAGTAACCCGCCGGCAGGCTCACAAAATGGAAATAATTTCACGTTTGTTAATAACTTTACGGTTTTAGTGGTTAAATTGTTAATAACGTTAACAAAATGTACTTTTAATTTCAAAAAGGGTACTTTATTTTTGTTACATAGATTAATTCTAATTTATGTGTAAAGAATTTAAAAATAAAATTTTAGTATCCTTGTTTAGAGTACTGAAATTTGTAAATCTCACAATAATGAAGTTATATCGTATTGACATTAAGTCAAGTGATATAGCAACCATCCTTGATGTGAAAAAAGGAACGGCGCGTGCATGGCTCAGGGATATTAGAGAAGCTTACGGAAAAAAAGAACGACAGATAGTCACTATAGATGAATTTTGCTCCTTCAAAGGAGTTCCATATAAAAAAATATTTTGTTTAATCAACAATTTAAAACCCAAAGATTACGACAAACTCGTAGAAGAGGGTTGGATAGAAGAACCAACAATTTTTGTATCAAATGAAATGACACCATTGTCGGTCTGATGTTTTCTGAAAAAGCGCTAATTTAAGGTTGCCCCTATCACTGTTTTTTTTCCCCGGTTTTCGGTCTTTCACCCGGAAATCTACCCGGGCAGGTTTTTTTCCCCTTTTATTTAATAACCGAAATATTATACCTATATTTATAATAATCACTATATTTGATTAAAGTTATAATTATATCTATAATAAATTTGCGTCATGAAGTTGCCAAAAGACCTCCATATCAGACATATTTATCTAAATAAAACAATACCCTTTATAGGAAAACAACTCATCAAAGTGTTTACAGGACAACGGCGGGTGGGTAAAAGCTATCTGTTGTATCAGGTGATGGCACACTTAAAGAAGCAAGAGAAATCACCACCAATCATTTACATCAATAAAGAAGACCTTCAGTTTGCACCAATAAAAACAGCAACCCACTTAGTGGAGTATGTAAACAATCAAAAAAAGGCAAGCCGTAAAACCTATGTGTTTATAGATGAAATACAAGACATTGAAGGTTTTGAACAAGCCTTGCGATCCTTGTTGCTCGATGAAAACCTCGATTTGTATTGCACCGGCAGCAACGCCAATATGCTTTCAGGGGACATCGCCGGACACTTGAGTGGCAGGTACATTGAAATTGAAGTGTTCAGTTTGTCCTATACCGAATTTCTGGAGTTTCACAACTTAAAGGAAAATGAAGCGGCACTGGAGCTCTTTTTGAAATATGGCGGTTTACCTTATTTAAAGCATTTGCCTTTAAACGATGAAGTAGTCTTTGAATATTTAAAAAATATTTACAACACCATTGTTTACCGCGATATTATAAATCGGTATGAAGTGCGCAATGTGGCCTTTTTGGAACAGCTGGTATTGTTTTTGGCTGACAATACAGGGAGTTTGTTTTCTGCAAAGAAAATAAGTGACTTTTTAAAAGCCAAGCGCATCAATATGGCCCCCAACCAGGTTCAGACGTATTTAAGTCACCTCACCAATGCTTTTATCATCCATAAAGTGGCCCGTTATGATATCGTGGGCAAACGTTTATTTGAAATAGGCGACAAGTATTATTTTGAAAACATAGGCATTCGTCATGGTATTTGGGGGTATCGCTTGGAAGATCTCGGAAAAATACTCGAGAATGTAGTCTATAATCAGCTGATATTTAAAGGGTTTAAAGTCAATATTGGAGTACTCAATCAGTCTGAAATCGATTTTATAGCTGAAAAAAATGGAGAAAAACACTATTTTCAGGTAGCTTTAACACTGGATCACCCCCAAACCCTGGAACGTGAATTTGGAAATTTAAAACGTATCACAGACAATTATCCCAAAACAGTAATTACGATGAAACCCTTTTCAGGAAACACCGTTGAAGGAATTCAAGCACTTGACCTAAGAACATTTTTGACTCAAACCCTTTAATTCCCATTAACCAACTTCATAAAACGGTCAACCCTATTTAGGACCCTACACCCCACAAACCTGAAACCAGAAACCTCAAACCTGAAACCTCAAACCTG
>NZ_JCBCCK010000441.1:0-2762 GCF_059864935.1 Planktosalinus sp. | reverse complement strand
GCATTTAAGATTGAATCTTGTCTTTGTTGCCTTCCTTGTTGGATTTTTAGCCTTCTGGCTTCTTGTTCTACAAGTCTGGCTTCCCTGACCGAGTCTTGAACCCTTTTCCTTTCAGCCAATATCTGCTCTCTTGAAGGAGACGGTGCAGTTGTAGTGTCTGTTGTGCTTTTGCTTTCTTCACCGGTTGATTTTGAATCGCCTTCATCGTCATCATCTCCATCATCTTGCCTGCCTTGTCGTCTGGCTTCAATTTCAGCTCGTCTGGCGTCTTGCATAGAGTCTCTCACCCTTCTTCTTTCATCAAGAACAGCCTCTCTTTCTGCTTGCCTTTGCTGGCGCAATTGCTCACGCTCACTTAGTCTGCTGTCTTGTTCATCAGAAAGTCCGTCACGGGCTTCTATATCTTTTTTGTCTTGTCTGCTTTCAGCTTGTGTTCTTCTTGCAGCACGGTTGATGATCCTGACCACCTGGTCGCTGATGTCATTTCGTTCGGCGGCATAAAGCATAACCACATCGGCTGATTTGTCAAAAATGAAATCGTATTGCCTGTTTGAGGCAATTTCCTGAACAGCAGTAAAAACCTGATCTTGTATGGGCTGAACCAGTTGTCTTCTTTGGATAAAAAGATCGCCGTTTGGTCCAAATCTGTTTTGCTGGTAATCAAAAAGTTGCGCTTCTTTAATTTTTATGTCTTCTTCTCGTTCTTCAATAAGTTCTCTGGTTAAAAGCACGCGTTCATTACTGAGATCAAGCTTCATCTGGTCAATTTCTTTTTGCATATCGTCCATGTCTTTTCTCCAGCGTTGAACCCTGCCATCCAGTTGAACCATGGCTTCCTGATATTCCGGAACACTTTCTAATATGTATTCCATATCAATATAACCTATTCTGACCCCCCTTTGTGATTGTGCCTCAGCAATTACCGAAGTAAAGAGAAGTACAATGCTCAGAATTATTAATTTGTGTTTCATTATCTATTGTTTATTTAAGAAAATATCGTGCCAAGTTTAAAATTGCTGCCCAATGATAAAATGGGTTTCCCAACCATTGGGTTGGAAAGTTCCGGGAATGGGGTCAAATCCATATCCAAAATCAATTCCCAATAAACCAAATGCAGGCATAAATATACGAATTCCTGCTCCTGCAGAACGATTAATTTGAAAAGGATTGTAGTTTTTAAACCCATCATAGGTTGCACCACCCTCAACAAATGTCAAAGCATAAATGGATGCCATAGGTTTTAATGTGATGGGGTATCTCAATTCTAACGAAAATTTATTGAAAATAGTATTCCCGTCCTGGGCTGATAAGGATTGGTTTGGATAGCCTCTTAAAGATATGATTTCCCTTCCGTCTAAACTAAAAGCACCAAGTCCGTCACCCCCCATAAAGAAACGTTCAAACGGTGGAATGCCACGGTCCAGATTGTAAGCTCCCAAAAATCCAAATTCGACCTGTGGACGTAAAACCAATCGATCAACAATGGTTGTGTACCAGGTGCCTTTAAACTTAATTTTATAGTATTCCAGCCAGTTGAATTTTTTCTGGTCAATTAAACTTTGGTTGGGTGTGCCGTCTTCGTTTTGAAACTCCGGGTCTTGAGCCAGCCTGCTGTATTTAACCCCATCAAAAAAGGAGTAGGGAGGGGTTACTTTTGCGGTGACACTAAATTCTGAACCTCCTAATGGGAATACAGGGTTTGTAAAGGTGTTGTTTCTGCTCAAACCAATTGTATATGCCAAATTGTTTGAAAAGCCATCACCAAATGTGAATAAACCTGTGTTGTAGTTTTTAAGGTTGTAATGCTGGAAACTTAAAGCATGTGACAATACAAAGTGATCATCCGGCCATTGTAACCTTTTTGCTAAGCCCACTGAGCCTCCTGTAATCAAAAACCTTCTGTCCCTGTCTGCCCGCCTTTCTAAAAAGTCATAGAAAAATTGTACTGTATGTGAAAATGACATACTTAATTGTACGGGTCTTTTTCCACCAAGCCAGGGCTCAACAAATGATAAACTGTAAGTTTGGTAAAAACTGCTTGCCTGTGCTCTTAATGACAGCTTTTGCCCGTCACCCATAGGCAGTGGGCTGTAAGCTTCTGTATTAAAAATATTTCTTAGTGAGAAGTTGTTGAATGACAAACCAAGTGTCCCCACAAAACCACCACCACCATAACCACCCTGAAGCTCAATCTGGCTGGCACCTCTTTCTTCAAGCCTGAACTCCATATCCAGGGTCCCTGTGTTAGGGTCAACATTCTTAAAGTCAGGAACAATGTTTTCAGCATCAAAGAACCCCATTTGACCAAGCTCTCTAATAGATCTTACCACATTGCGTTTGCTGTATTTCTGGCCGGGTCTTACCCTTAATTCCCTGTAAATGACGTGGTCATTGGTCCTGTCGTTTCCAACTACGGTGATGTTGTTAAAGTAGGCCAGTCTTCCTTCAAATATTCTTATTTCAAAATCAATGGTGTCATTTTGAACATTAACTTCTACCGGATTCACCCTTGAGAACAGATAGCCATTGTTTTGATAAGCGTTAGTTATGTCGTTGGCATCGGGATCTGTATCGTCTGCAACCCTTTCTTTAAGAAGAATGCCGTTATAAACATCGCCTCTTTGGATGCCCAAAAGCCTTCTTAATTCCTGATCGGTATAAATACTGTTTCCAATAAACCTGATGTCGCCAAAGTAATGCTGCCTTCCTTCTTCAACATCAATAAAAAGCTCAAGTGTTTTTTCATTTACAACAACCAATGA
>NZ_JCBCCK010000433.1:0-1049 GCF_059864935.1 Planktosalinus sp. | reverse complement strand
ATTGGCGGTTTTAATGGCACTTTCAGAAAACCGTGAGGTGGTTAAAAACACCCCTTTGTTGACACCTTGTAAGGCCAGTGAGCCAATAAAGTCGGGAATCTGGGAGTTGGGTTGGTTCATAGTTTAATAATAGGTTGCACTCCTGTTTGAGGAGTTTGGAGGGGATCTATAAAAGCGGCAACCCAAATGTAGTTAAAATTGTTAAAATTCAAATCTTTAGGTTAACTTATGGTTTGTTATTCTTAATGAAACTTTTTTAAACTGGTTTTTCTTTTGTTTTCTATCAAAGGACTCAAAGGACAACAGGGACTTTTACGCAGGGATGTGGGCTGCTGTGGACACAGGGGCTGGTCGCACCGCAGTGGCAGCAGGCCCGCCTGCCGTAGGCGCGGGGTTTTACACGCCAGCGGTAAAGTCCCTGTGAGTCCCTGTTGTCCCTTTTACCCGGTAAACCCTTTAAGCCAGTTGCCCCTTTAACGCTTTTTGCGTTGTTCAATCCTTGCCTTGGTCATTCTTTCTCTTAAACCGCCTTCTTTTAAGAAAGCTGTTTCCAGTGCTTTAATCTGCTTGTTCAATAAAAAGCTCACTACCTTGATGAGGCCAATCATCACATTGGCACAAATCTCAGGGTTTTTATGCTCTATGCCTTTTTTAAAGGTGTCATAGTTGGCGTTGGGTGTTTTGTTGAGTTCCCGCAGTCTTGCCACCAGGCGGTGCCCTTTACCCCATATTTCATAATTGTGGCTTCTTAGAAAATCTTCATAATCTATACGCAACTCCTCCAATGAAGCCCGGGCAACGTTGGTCAATTTAATTTCAAATTCTTTTGACGTTCCTGAACCCATACTGGCTTCGGCAATATTTTGTTTCCCACTTCTTGCTGCCTGTACCATTTGTTCTTTGGTGCGGTCATACTTACTGAAAAATCGATTGGTAAAATAAATCGTGCCATCATAGATGATTTCAGCTTTTTGATAAGTGATCAAATTGCGGTAACCGCCGTGTTTTGGGATGAAGCCTTCTTTATTTTGTTTTTGTTCTTCCATAAT
>NZ_JCBCCK010000428.1:0-2428 GCF_059864935.1 Planktosalinus sp. | reverse complement strand
TTTGTACTACAGATTTTGCCAAATCGATGGACGGGCAGCCGGTATTGAACACCACCTTAGGGTCTTCGCCCAATTTGAGGACACGGGCTTCGGCTTCTTCTGAAGCCACAAAGTGATAGTCGGCCAGTTTGGTGATGGCGTGACGCACTTTTTCATCGATATTACCGGTGACTTCTCCCCCTTGAATGTGTGCGAGGGGAATATTCATATAGGAGGCACAAATGGCGGTGGCCATCGTTTCAAATCGATCAGCAACGGTAACCACAACATCGGGGCATAAGTTATCAAATACCGTGGAAAGCTCCAGTATGCCAATGCCTGTGGTTTTTGCGGCAGCAGTGAGATTCTCACCTTCAAGCACATTAAACACTTTTGCAGCGATTTCAAACCCGTCTTTTTCCATATAATTGATTGCTGAACCGTAACGATCGAGCAAAGCCGAAGCTGCCACAATGAGTTGCAACTCCAAATCAGGGTGCTGCTTAATGGCAGTCAACACCGATTTCACCCGGCTGTATGACGGTCGGGCGGTGATGACTACGGCTATTTTTCTTTTTGGCATAAACTGAAAATTTTATTTGGTTAAAAATATAAAAATGATTTGAGGCCTCAAGGTTGTGAGGGGGTTTTTTGTTCAAAGTTTGTAGTTCAATGTTTAAAGTTAAAATGAATTTTAATCCTTTCCCCCATCAATACCATAAAATTCAGCCTACTCAACGTCCCAGCTTACCTTTTCGTCGGACGCTGTCGTAGAAGCTTTACCGCGTGTCGCAATAGCTTTAGCGGTGGCACAGCGTAGGTGCCCTGAATCCGCCTTTTGGCGGAGCAAGGCGGCCAGGCAGGTCTGCGATGAAATAGTTCTCGCGAAGTCGCAAAGCCGCTAAGGGTTTTGGTACATAGGACGTTTTACCTTGTCACCACATCGCCCCTCTCGTTGTTCCCCGATCTCTTCTTTATTTTCTATGTTCTAAAATCCAGCCATCGGCAGGCAGGCTCACTTCTAATGTCTCACGTCTCTCTTTTATAGCCACTAAGACCCCAACACAAAGAATTCAGTTTAAACCTCAAGTTGCCTTGTCTCCCCATCACCCCTTCTCCTAGTCTTCCAATCTCCCTGTCGAAGCCTAATCGGTGTAGGTTGTTTGGGAAGTTTTCTTTTGGTTTTATTAAGAGTTTGTACAGAATTTTCCTGCTTTTGGTCGATAAAAAACTAGTATAATCGGCTAATAACATTAAATTTGTATTAAATTTTGTATTTTCGCATATTAATTATAGATTTTAAACAATCTTTACAGAGAACTAATCAAACATTACTATGAAAAAAACCGTTTTATGTCTGCTTATCGCTATAGGAGCAATGACAGTGCAAGCACAAGAACAAGAAGAAAAGAATTACAACCAGTGGTCAGTGGAACTGGAAGCCGGTGTACACAAGCCTGCCACACCATTTTCACCGGGGTACTACACCTCAACACCTAGTTTTTGGCAAGGAGGTTTGGGTATTCGTTATATGTTTAACGAAAAGTTTGGTGCCAAGTTGGACTTTGGGTACAACAATATTGAAAGTGCCGACAACAGCATGGAATTTAAATCTGAATATTTCAGAACCAGTCTTCAGGGAGTTGTCAATATGGGAAGTGTATTGAACTTCAGAAACTGGACCAACAGTCTTAACTTTTTGGTTCATGGTGGTATGGGCTATTCAGCCAACAAACCAACTGAGCCGAATGAGTTTTCAAGTGCAGACCAAATGCTGAACCTGATTGTGGGGATTACCCCACAGCTCAGATTGAGTGACCGTGCAGCACTTACGGGTGACTTGAGTTTTATAGGTCACACAAGACATTCAGCTACCTGGGACGGTGCTCAACCATTAAACACAGTAGTAAGCAACAACCAGTTGCGTGGTTTAAACGGTTATATGGTTAACGGTTCCATAGGTTTGACCTTGTATTTAGGAAGCAAAGAAGTACATGCCGACTGGTATTCTGAAGAAGATGAGCTTTACAGCTATATCTATGAACTTGAAGAGCGTATTTCCAAGATCGAGACTGACCTGATTGACTCAGACCAAGACGGTGTGCCTGATTACTTGGATCGTGAACCCAATACTACCCCGGGTGCTTTGGTAGATTCCAAGGGGCGTGCTGTGGACACCAACAACAGTGGGATTCCGGATGATATAGAGGCTGCAATGGACAAAAGATTTGCTACCAAAGCTGATCTCGAAAATGCCGATGGCGGACTTGATATGCAAAAGCTTATCAACGAGGGTTATGTAAACGTGTATTTCAGATTTAACAGCGACCAGCCTGAGGTTTATTCACTAAGTGCTGTAAACTATCTGGTGACTTATATGAAACAAAACCCATCTGCCAATGCTGAGTTGATTGGATTTGCTGACGAAATTGGTAATGCAGAATACAAT
>NZ_JCBCCK010000424.1:0-5240 GCF_059864935.1 Planktosalinus sp. | reverse complement strand
TTTATGGTTTGTGGTTTCAGGTTTATGGTTAATGGTTAATGGTTAATGGTTAATGGTTTATGGTTTATGGTTTATGGTTTATGGTTTATGGTTTATGGTTAATGGTTAATGGTTAATGGTTAATGGTTAATGGTTAATGGTTAATGGTTAATGGTTAATGGTTAATAGTTTATAGTTTATAGTTTATAGTTTATAGTTTATGGTTGCGAAAAATTTGACGTTTATAAAATCTGTTTCACTTAAAGTGTTTTTGCTTTTTGGAGTTGCGATGTTGCTTCAGGGTTGTTTTGTGGCTAAAAATTATGAACGCCCGGAGGTACTTGATGAGGCGCATTTTAGGACTGATCAAATTGCCCGGGATAGTACCGGTTTGGGTGATCTTTCCTGGCGGGAACTGTTTAGGGATACACAATTAGCGAATCATATTGAACGCGCCCTTGAAAACAACATCGACATAAGAGTAGCACTGGAACAGATGGCCATTGCAGATGCGTATTACAAACAAGGCAAAGCCGGCTACTTCCCTACCCTGAATGCCCGCGGTCAGGTTACCCATCAGGAGTTATCGGCAAACAGTCAGTTTGGTTCCTTTTTTAACAGCAATATTACCCAGTTTGAACTTACCGCCACTATGGCTTGGGAAGCAGATGTGTGGGGGAAAATTAGAAGTGGCAAACGGGCTTCTGAGGCTGCTTATCTGCAAACAGCAGCTGCACATCAGGCAGTAAAAACCCAACTGATAGCAAATGTGGCAACCGTTTACTATCAACTTATGATGCTGGATGCCCAACTCGAGTTGGTTAATGAGACCATCAACAACAGGACAAACAGCCTTGAAACCACCAAAGCACTGAAAGATGCCGGACTGGTTACTGAAGTGGCCGTAAAACAAACCGAAGCACAACTGCTTACTGCTAAATTATTGAAGGTAGATATTGAACGTAACATTGCCCTGACCGAAAATATGTTCTCCATTCTTTTGGGTGAAATCCCTCAAACCGTTGAACGCGGCAAACTGGAGGAGCAATTATTGCCTGATGAACTGGAAACCGGCTACCCTGCCATGCTATTGGGCAACCGTCCCGATGTGATGGCTGCTGAATTCCGTTTGATGGAAGCTTTTGAACTGACCAACATTGCCCGAAGCCAGTTTTATCCCTCACTGGGAATTACAGCCACCTCCGGATTTCAAAGTCTGGAAGCCGACTTATTACTTAATCCCAACTCCATTTTTGCCACTTTTATAGGTTCACTTACCCAACCCATCTTTAACGGAAGACGCATCAGAACTGAATATGAAGCCTCCAAATCGCGTCAGGAAATAGCCTTGCTTCAGTTCAGACAGGCATTGCTAACTGCAAGCCGCGAGGTTTCAGATGCTTTGTATTCCTACATGGCCGCCGTTGAAAAAATCGATATTAAAAACAGGGAGTTTGAAGCCTATACCCTCGCTGCCGAATATTCAGAAGAACTCCTCAACTATGGCCTGGCCAACTATTTGGAAGTACTCACCGCAAGGGAAAGTACCCTAAACTCAGGAGTGCAATTGAGAATTTTGCAGTATGAAAAACTACAGGCTGTTGTGGAGTTGTACCGTGCGCTTGGGGGAGGAAGGGAGTAGGGTTTTTGGTTCAAAGTTCAAAGTTCAAGGTTCCAGGTTGAGATTCTGTAGAGTCCTAAATAGGATTGACCGTTTTTGGTTAATTGTTATTGGAATTAATTGGATATTTTCGGCTAAAGTTATACCACAGAGTTACACAGAGGAGGCACAGAGATACACGGAGGGTTTTGGGTGTTGTACTGCACGGTGGACTCTCTCCGCCATTGGCGGACCGGGGGGGTGAACGATGGCAGGTTCAATGTTTCGATTTTATTTTCTCGCAAAGGTGCAAAGACGCAGAGAAAATGTGAACGACCCCCTCCGGATTATTCTTTCGTGTAATTCTGAAAAATTCGGGTCATTCGGATCATTCGGATTATACCACCATTCCTGCTGCTACGGTTTCATTGGTTGTTTCGTCAATAAGAATAATACTTCCGGTAAAACGGTTTTCACGGTAGGAATCCAGCATTAACGGGCGGGTTGTTTTTAAAGTGACCCTTGCAATGGCGTTCATATCCAAATCCTTCTTTTCATTATTGCGGGCGTAGGTGTTGATATCAATCTGGTAAATCACCTCTTTGATCATTGCTTTTTTCTCGTTTGAAGTGTGCATAATGGTATAGCGTGCACGAGGCAGTGCGGGTTTGTTGTTCAGCCAGCAGAGCATCACGTCAAATTCCTGGTGCATTTCAGGTTGGTTGTTGGTTTTGACTATCATATCGCCCCTTCCCACATCGATATCGTCTTCCAATGAAATAGAAACAGACATAGGTGCAAAAGCTTCATTCACTAAATTCTCACCGGCATAAATGGAAGTAATTTTTGAGGTAAACCCTGAAGGCAGCACCGTGACCTCGTCACCCACCCTGTAAATCCCACCGGCAATGCGGCCGGCATAACCGCGGTAATCAAGAAACCCCTCACGCTGCGGCCTGATTATGGTTTGCACAGGAAAACGGGCGTCTATTTTATTGATATCACTACTGATATGCAGCGTTTCCAGGGTATGCAGCAAAGGTGACCCCTGAAACCAGTCCATATTTTGGGAACGGTTGACCACATTATCACCGTTTAAGGCACTGATGGGAATAAACCGCACATCCTGTATGTCCAGTTTGGAAGAAAACTCTTCAAAATGTGAAACGATAGTGTTATACTCCTCTTCCTTAAATTCCACCAAATCCATTTTATTTACACACACAATCATATGCGGAATTTGCAGTAATGAAGCAATAAAGGCGTGACGTTTGGTTTGCTCGATAACCCCGTGACGGGCATCGATGAGTATAATGGCAGCATTGGCCGTGGAAGCACCAGTGACCATATTGCGGGTGTACTGAATGTGCCCCGGAGTATCGGCAATAATAAATTTACGTTTGGGTGTGGTAAAGTAACGGTAAGCCACATCAATGGTGATGCCTTGTTCGCGTTCATCTCTTAAGCCATCAGTAAACAAAGCCAAATCCACTCCTTCGTGTCCCCTGCGTTTGCTAGTGGCCTCTACAGATGCCAGCTGGTCTTCAAAAATGGATTTACTGTCATACAGCAATCTCCCGATAAGCGTGCTCTTGCCGTCATCGACGGAGCCGGCGGTGGTGAAGCGGAGTAGTTGGTTGTTGTTTAATTGCATTTTCTCTTAATAATTACACTGATTGTGACGGATTTCGCGGATTGAAGGTATTTATAAAACGTTTCCACTTTAAACTGGACTCTCCAAAATTTATAAGTAAACCTAATTCAAATTTAGTTGTCTTTAAATAGTTTACTATTTGTAACTCCATAGTTTTGTGAATAAAGTTTGATGCTTTTAATTCAATAATAATCTTGTCAAAGCAAACAAAATCTGCTACAAAAAACTTATTCATTATTTCATCTTTATAATAAACTTGTAATTTTTCTTTGGACTTAAATGGCACTTTATTTTCGTTAAATTCTCTTTCTAAAGCCTCGTGATAAACTGACTCCAAAAATCCTGCACCTAATTCACTATGAACTTTCATACAACTCCCAATGATCTTAAAAGTTTCGTCTTTGTATAAAAGTGTACTCATATCCGTATAATCCGTTTAAAATCCGTGTAATCTCTTTTTAAAAATACCCCTCCCGCTTCCTATCCTCCATAGCACTCTCACTGCGTTTATCATCTGCCCTGTTCCCTCTTTCGGTGTGGCGCATGGCGGCTACTTCGGCGACTATTTTTTCGAGGGTATCTGCGTTGGATTCTATTCCTCCGGTGATGGTGATGTCTCCCAGTGTTCTGAACCGGATGTTTTTTTTATGGACTTCTTCTCCGGGTTCGGGTTTCAGGAATTCGGAGTTGGGAATCCAGGAATCGTTTCTCCAGACTACTTCACGCTCGTGGGCGAAATAAAGTGAAGGCATGGTGATGTTTTCACGTAAAATATAGTTCCAGATGTCCATTTCGGTCCAGTTGGAAATGGGGAAGGCCCGGAAGTGCTCGCCCTCAAAGTGTTTTCCGTTAAGGAGGTTCCAGAGTTCGGGACGTTGGTTTTTAGGGTCCCATTGCCCAAAATCATCACGGTGGGAAAAGAAGCGCTCTTTGGCGCGTGCTTTTTCTTCATCGCGTCTTCCGCCACCAATGGCGCAGTCAATTTTGTTTGATTCAATGGCATCCAGCAAGGTGATTGTTTGCAAGGCGTTGCGTGTAGCATTTTTTCCACGTTCTTCAGCTACCCTGCCTGTGTCAATGGATTGTTGTACCGAGCCTACAATCAGATTAACACCTAATTTTTTAACCAATTGGTCACGGAATTGGATGGTCTCAGGAAAATTATGTCCGGTATCCACGTGCAGTAAAGCAAATGGGATTTTAGCAGGATGAAATGCCTTATTGGCGAGGTGGGTCACCACAATGGAATCTTTCCCCCCGGAAAAAAGAATCACGGGGTTTTGAAATTGGGCATAAACTTCCCTGAGAATAAAAATGGCTTCAGACTCCAATTCGTCCAAATAATTGAGAAAAAACTTTTGCATGGTTTAGCGTGCTGACTTTTGTTCTACAAAGGTAATGACTTTTTTTACACAGGATTCGAGACTGTTTCCAACGGTTTGCAGGTGTAAATCGGGGTTTAGTGGTGGTTCATAAGGGGCATCAATACCCGTAAAGTCTTTGATTTCTCCGGCACGTGCTTTTTTGTAGAGTCCCTTGGGGTCACGCTGTTCGCAGACTTCCAGCGGGGTGTCAACAAAGATTTCATAGAAATTTTCTGCACCCACAATTTCCTTAACCATCGCCCGGTCCTTTCGCGTAGGCGAAATAAATGCTGCCAGAGTGATATTGCCGGCATCGACAAACAAACGGGCCACTTCGGCGATGCGCCTCAGGTTTTCTGTGCGGTCTTCTTCTGAAAAACCAAGCCCTTTATTGATACCGCTTCTGATGTTATCACCGTCCAGGGAATAAGTGTGCATCCCTTTTTGGAAAAGTTCATGCTCAACAGCACTGGCAATGGTTGATTTTCCGGAACCCGAAAGGCCGGTAAACCAAAGCACAAAGGCGCGGTGGTTGTGCGCTTTTTCCCTGTCCTGCCGGGTAGTGGCATATTCGTGCCTGATGATGTTATTTGCCATATTCTTCTGTTTTATTTCTGTGGCTCAAGCCAAAGTTGATGCGATA
>NZ_JCBCCK010000410.1:0-1482 GCF_059864935.1 Planktosalinus sp. | reverse complement strand
GTTGGTACGGGTACCTTCGTCTGAAGGGTACTCTCCCACTGCCGGAGTTGGGTTTAGTGGCAGGATATATCCACCGCCGGTGATAAAGTCGCCTTGGGGTTTGTAGAGGGTAATGAGCAGGTCGCTTTCTTCCAGTAGACCCGTGTAGTAGTTGTTCACTTCTATCCGCAAACCATAGGTTTTCGAATCTTCATTATTGCCCAGTGACGGGAAAGAGTAACCGGAGTATGAAACAATACCGGTTCTGTTGTCGCCTTGGGTTAGCAATTGAGTGACAGAAAACCAATCTGAAGTATGAAGAGGCGAATTAGGATCATAATTGTTCTGATCCATATCATACACTTTAAACCTGACATTGGCATTCAGGATATCACCTGCCCAGTCATCGGCTCCGTCCCACACCTCGCTGTCTTGTATCACGGAAATGAATGTGATGGGAGTAGATTGGTTATTTTGCGGCTGTGCCACCAGTTGTAAGCCGTTATATTGAATGACGACATCTTCCTTTAAAATGGTCAAGCTTGTTGTTACAGGATTTGGATCTACATTGTAATTGCCATCTACATCATTGATCTCAGCAGAAACTGTTTTTGATCCCGGGGCCATGGTACCGTTTCCAAATGAAGGTTCAAGCATAGGCACATCTTCAAGTACAGCAATCAAATCAGCTCCATCAACAATAAAGTTTACAGTATCCATTTCTTGGCTGCCCACTTTAAATGTAGCAGACTTTGCTGCCTGAAGTCCGTTGTCTATTAAAGGTGCTCCACCCACTATAGTTGCAGTGAAAGTAACGAGGTCACTGTAGTGTACAGAACCCGGATCAACTACAACTGAAGCAACTACAGGAGCCTGAGTAATTGTGAAATTATTCGGAACAAAAGTAATAGTGTAGTTTGACTCCTTGTTGATGCTATTATCATTTACGTCAACAATAAACAAAGTTCCTTTACTTATTAGATAACTTCCTACAGCTACACCCGGTGCTCTTTCCAGTTCTCCGGTGAATTCATCCCAAGGGGCTAGACCCATTCCGGGAGTACTAAATGTGTATGTCAACACAGGGTCAGCTTCACCATAAACCTTGGTCTGACCGGCATCCACAGTGATAGTGATTGGACGGTTGTTGATCTCAAAGTCATCGCCAACAAAAGTGATGTCATAGTTGCTGTTGTCCAGTGAACCTTGGTTGATGGCATACAATCCAACATTCTCTCCTGCTGCACGAGCAAGGTCCCCTGTGAAGGAAATCTCTTCTCCGTTGGCTAATTCAAAACCTACTGCAGGATTCGAAGTATAAGTAAATGTCGGGTCAAGCTGTCCGTAAATCTTGCTCTGGTCTGCATCTGCTGTTACAGTTACTGTCAATTGCTCGATTTCAAAGTCATCGCCAACAAAAGTGATGTCATAGTTGCTGTTGTCCAGTGAACCTTGGTTGATGGCATACAATCCAACATTCTCTCCTGCTGCACGAGCAAGGTC
>NZ_JCBCCK010000339.1:0-1052 GCF_059864935.1 Planktosalinus sp. | reverse complement strand
AAAAAAGAGGCCATGAAAAAAGAAAAGTGGCTGAAATCCGGGATTGGAAGAAAATATATCAATGAAAAAGTACTCCCATTTTATAAAAAATAGTTGGAGGATTCATATCCGCCAGAGGCGGACGGGGGTTCAAGTCCCCCCCACGCTACAAAAAAATCCCCAATTTTCATTGAGGATTTTTTTATCTATTTTAACTTTAATTTCAACATCCCAATCAACTTATCCAGATCAACAGACTGTTGCTCACCGGTTTTCATATTTTTTAATGTATAAATGTTATTGCTCATTTCGCTTTCACCTGTTAATACTACAAAAGGAATACTTCTTTTATCAGCATAAGTCATTTGCTTGCCCATTTTGGCAGAGTCAGGATACAGCTCAGCCGCAATTTTGTTTTTCCTTAATTCGGTAATGGCCTTTTGGGCATAGAGAGATTCGTTGTTTCCAAAATTGATAAAAAGCACTTTGGTATTTTCTTCAACGGTTTTTGGGAAAAAACCCAGTTCTTCAAGCACGAGGTAAATCCTGTCCAAACCAAATGAAATACCCACACCGCTCACGCCTTTAAGGCCGAAAATCCCCGTGAGGTCATCATATCGGCCACCACCACCTATACTTCCCATCTGCACACCTTGAGGTGCGGTGACTTCAAAAATGGCACCTGTGTAATAGTCAAGTCCTCTGGCAAGGGTGACATCCAATTCTATATTTGAGGCTTTTAAACCCAATGTATTGATGGTATTGACAACAAATTCAACTTCGTCAACTCCTTCAATTCCTATTGAGGAATTTGAAAGTAGTTTCTTAAGTTTTGAGAGACGTTCTTGAGTGCTTCCGGAAAGTGAAAACAAAGGGTTTAATTTGTCTATGGCGATTTGTTCAATGCCTTTGGTGAGCATTTCGCTAATCACTCCCTCCTCGCCTATTTTGTCAAGCTTGTCAAGGGCAACGGTAAAATCGATGAGTTTGTCTTCTGCACCTATCATTTCGGCAATGCCTGATAGGATTTTACGGTTGTTGATTTTAATAGTGATTCCGTTGAGGTGCAGTTG
>NZ_JCBCCK010000077.1:0-8998 GCF_059864935.1 Planktosalinus sp. | reverse complement strand
CAATGGTCTCGATGAATACTTCGTATTTCTTGAACGGTAGTGTCTACATTTACATTGTCATCTTGGCTATCATCTCCATTAATACGGATACTTTCTTTTAAAATAAGTTCAATACCTTTTTCGCCTATGCGATGACGAAAGTGAACCAGTTCGCTAGCCTCACAAGGTGCTCCCGATACAAAGGAGGCCTCACCACAGAAATATTGGTAGTAGATATTCTCACTCCATTGTTCCACAACACCCTCATCAGATACATTGCGGATATGCTTTAGCATTAACAACCCAACCATTAGCCTAATGGGCTTTCCTGGCCTGCCTTTGTTTTGACTGTAAAAGGGCAAAAAAGCATCTTCAAATACCTGCCAATGAACTCTATTGGCCAAAATATACAAAGGATGTTTTTGATTTAAGGTATCTTCAAAATTAAAAAACAAACTACTTTGATTGATTGGTTTTTGATGTGGTTTCATTTAAAAAATATGCAAGATTTACAAAGTAAATATACAAAAACTTGCATCTTTAACCAAGAAAAAATTAACTTTATATATTGAATATCAATACTTTAAAACGTTTTTAAGGGTTGGCTAACTAAATCAAAATACACAATGTGCTGTTAAATAGCTTAAAGTGCATTGTGAATTTTTAAATCCTTTAAACTTTGTGGTTAAATGCATTTTAGGCAGTCTTCTATTTGTATTTTAATTTTGCCATAGTTCCTGTTACCTGTAATTCAATTTCCCTTCCCAAAACAAGTGCTATATTATTTTCCATATGTCCAGAAGGGAAATCAAAACACACCGGGAAATTATATCCTGCCACTGTTTCATTGATTATTTCCTTAGCGGTTTTCCCGTAAGGGTTATCGGTTTTAAAACCAAAGGCTTCTGTGTTGTCCCTCATATCACTCATTCCTCCAACAATCAACCCGGCAAGTTGCTCAAAATAACCGTTGCGCTTCAGGTTTTGCAGCATTCGGTCGATGTGATAAAGATATTCATCGAGGTCTTCTATAAATAGTATTTTTCCTTTAGTATCAATCACTGAAGGACTTCCGCAAAGCGAATACAAAACAGAAAGATTACCCCCTGTTAATTGCCCTTTAGCTGTGCCTTCTCTGTGAAAAGTATTTTGATGTTCATATTTTATACTTTGTAACTTGCCAAAAAGTGCATTTCTAAGCGAAATTCTTGTCAGCCCCGATTTTTTTCTAATCTCTTTTGACATTTCAGCGTGTATGGTTTCATAACCCAAATTGTGAATATGACTATGCAAAACTGTAACATCACTGTAACCCACGATCCATTTAGGATACTTTTTAAAAATTGTAAAATCGAGTTGGTCGATAATTCTCACAGTGCCATACCCGCCGCGGGCACACCAAATAGCTTTGATATCCAGATTATCAAGCATCATTTGAAAATCTGAAATGCGCAAGGCATCACTACCGGCAAACTGATTCTCGGCTACACCAATGGTTTTTCCCACCACAGCTTTCAGTCCCCAGGATTTCAAAAGGGCGATTGCGGGCTCAATTTCTTCCAAAGAAATTTTTCGTGCCGTTGAAACAATGGCCACCTGATCGCCTTTTTTGAGATTTCCCGGTTTATTCATTTCCTAAGTGATATATGATTTGGCCCACCGTCAAATCCAACTCTTTCAGTTCAGCTTCAGTGGGGTTGATAATGCCATCCCCATAAAATTTTGGTTTGGGCTCTTTTGCCGGTTTCAAATAAACCTGCAATTTACTATTTTCCAATTTCCCACCGTTCCAGTCAACTGCCCCGCTGTAATCCCATCCAAAACCATATACCTTTACGGGTTTGCCGTTGCGCGCTACCAATTCTTCATAAGTGGTGCCAATCGTAATCGCTTTTTCAGACTTCCAGTCTCCTTCATTTGAAAAATAAACCTGATACAGCTTACTCCTTTCAGGCGAGTCCCAAATTAAATAAATTTCATTTTTGGTGTCGGGATACAGTATTGTGTAAGCACGTTCAACTGTTCCTTCATCAAACATTCCCACTCCTTCTTTTGATTTAGCATCCGGGTAGTTTTTAAGCAGTGCTTCCGGCGAATGTGTTTTGGCAATTTTCTCAACTACAAAGTTTTTTGGATTTGTTTTTTCAGCCATAACAGTAGCCTCGGCGGTACTTTTGGTTCCTTTACAGGAAAATAAAATACAAAGCAAAGCTATAAAGATGAATTTTTTCATATGTTGGTTGTTTCAGATAAAATTAGACATAAATACCCGTTCCCAAATTCCCTTTTGCAATAAATTAACGGTAAATATCTTTGCGTTGCTTACATTTGTAGCACTAAAAATAAACCTTTCATGACAACACCAAAACGCTATACCATCACTGCAGCATTGCCATATACTAACGGGCCAATTCACATTGGCCATCTGGCAGGGGTTTATGTTCCGGCCGATATTTATGCCCGTTATTTGCGAATGAAAGGTGAAGATGTAGCCTACATCTGCGGAAGCGATGAACACGGTGTGGCTATCCCGATGAAAGCCAAAAAAGAAGGAATCACTCCTCAGGAGGTCATCGATAAATACCACAACATCATCAAACAATCGTTTGAAGATTTCGGGATTTCATTTGATAACTATTCGCGCACTTCGGCAAAGATTCATCATGAAACGGCTTCTGAATTTTTTAAGAAATTATATAATGACGGAAAATTCATTGAAGAAGTTACCGAACAATTGTACGATCCCGAAGCAGACCAATTTTTAGCAGACCGGTTTGTCACCGGAACCTGCCCAAAATGCAGTCACGATGAAGCCTATGGCGACCAGTGTGAAAAATGCGGCACCTCCCTCAACGCAACCGATTTAATCAATCCGAAATCCACCATAAGCGGAGCTGTTCCGGTAATGAAAAAAACCAAACACTGGTTTTTACCTTTAGAAAATTATGAGAGCTTCCTAAAAGAATGGATACTTGTTAACCACAAAAAAGACTGGAAACCCAATGTATACGGACAGGTTAAATCCTGGATTGACGATGGTTTGCGCCCAAGAGCTGTGACACGTGACTTAGATTGGGGCATCCCCGTTCCCGTAGAAGGAGCCGAAGGAAAAGTGTTGTATGTCTGGTTTGATGCACCCATTGGGTATATTTCGTCAACCAAAGAATGGGCCGCCCGAGAAGGAAAAGACTGGGAACCTTACTGGAAAAGTGACGACACCAAACTGGTACATTTCATCGGCAAAGACAACATCGTGTTTCACTGTGTTATTTTCCCGGCCATGCTCAAGGCGGAAGGAAGCTACATCCTACCCGACAATGTACCCGCCAACGAATTCCTAAACCTGGAAGGCAACAAGCTTTCTACTTCCAAAAACTGGGCGGTATGGCTGCACGAATATCTGGAAGATTTCCCGGAACAACAGGATGTATTGCGTTACACATTGACGGCAACGGCCCCGGAGACTAAAGACAACGACTTTACCTGGAAAGATTTTCAAGCGAGGAACAACAATGAGTTGGTGGCTATCTTCGGAAATTTCATCAACCGTGTTGCGGTATTGACACATAAATATTATGATGGTCACGTACCCCAACCTTCCGAATTAAAAGAGATAGATACTCAAACCCTGAATGAAATGAAAGCCTATCCGGATGTTATTGGTAGTTCCATTGAGCGTTACCGTTTCCGTGAAGCGCAAGGTGAACTGATGAACCTCGCGCGCTTGGGCAACAAATACCTCGCCGATGAAGAGCCCTGGAAAACCATCAAAACAGATGAAGAGCGCACCAAAACCGTGATGTATGTCGCCCTGCAAATTGCAGCTGCACTTGCTGTTTTAAGCGAACCCTTTTTGCCGTTTACATCAAAAAAATTAAAGAAAATTCTAAATCTGAATCCTACTCTTAGTTGGAACGATATTTCTTCTCCCCCTTCGGGGGAGATGCCGATAGGCAGAGGGGGACAAATCGGCCAAGCCGATTTGCTTTTCTCCAAAATAGAAGACGACCAAATCCAGCAGCAATTAGACAAGCTTGAGGCCACTAAAGCCTCCAATAAAAGCGAAAAACAAACTGAAAAAAAACCGAAACTCATGCCACAAAAAGAAACCATAAATTTTGAAGATTTCACCAAACTCGATATGCGCGTTGGCACCATCATTGAAGCTGAAAAAATGCCCAAAGCTGATAAGTTATTGATTTTAAAAGTAGATACCGGACTCGATGTGCGCACCGTGGTTTCAGGAATCGCAGAAAGTTTTACCCCTGAAGAAATCATTGGAAAACAAGTCACAATTCTCATTAATCTGGCCCCCAGAAAACTGCGTGGTGTGGAAAGTCAGGGAATGATTCTTATGACCGAAAATTCAGATGGCAAACTCATTTTTCTCAACCCCGACGTTGAAGGTGTGGGTAATGGAATGACGATAAATTAAAAATCTGCAAATTAGCAAATTCTGCGGGCTATTTTTTCTCCCGTTGATGATACAGATTAGTGCTGTCTGTTTATTTTTGATAAAAAAATCCCCGCAATTTGCGGGGATATATTCTAAAGAAGACTATTCAACCGGTTGAGGAACCAGTTTTCATCCTTCTTTTTCGCTTCAGCTTCCACTTGCTCTTTTTCAATTTTTTCTTTTTCAAATTGATGTTGGTTTCTGCGTTTTTTGGCCACACGGGCTATTTCAGCGTCAACAAATTCAATAAAGCCATTGTTCAAAGCAAAGTGAGCGGCTTCCTTAAGGGTTTCTTCAGCTTTTTTAAAGTCTGATGTTGCTTCAAACAAGCAGGCTTGCAGCAACTTTATGGTTGCTTTGTCAACACCTTTCAGGTTTTGGGCAAAGTCAATGACTTTTTGAGCTTCTTCAAAATCCTCGTTGGCCAAAAGTGTCCTGATGTAGTCAGGGTATATGCCAGGCATTTCAAGGTTTGAAACCAAAGCCTTTTCAAAATATGCTTTAGCAGTTTCATAATCCTCTAATTGTTCTGCATAGACTTTTCCCATCAGGCTAAGTGCATTTGCATTTTCCGGTTCATAAGCCAAGGCATAGTTCAAAGCTTCCACGGCTTTTTCAAGTTCCCATGGGTAAGCTTCGATTGCCTTGAATAAATACAGGTTCATTGTTCCCATTACGTTTGTTATTTGGTTGGTAAATAGAAAACCCTTTTTGGCTTTCACTCCCGTAACGGAATGGATGAAGGAAATTCCAACAAAAATCCGAAACGGTTAAGTTTTGCTTCGGATCTTTATCATACTCTAAAAGAGATTTAAATTCCGAAGCGTGTCATACAGCATATCAAAATGCTTCTGACGTTCTGAGGTGTTTAATCGATACCACATAGCTTCTGTTATTTAATTGATAATTTGTTTTTGGCAATCATTAAAATTGCGATGCAAAGATGAGTGAATTTTTTTAATTTCCAAATAATTTTTAAATTTTATTTAATTGATTTTCAGTTATTTGTTTTGATTTAGACCATAGAAATCCTGCCCGGCTTTAGGCCGATTTGCAGTCCACTTAAATTCAAAAACTTAACTTTCAATTGTCATATTTGGTTCCTATCTTTTCACTTTTAAAATTTTTAAAAATTGTATAAAAAAAGCGTCCATTTTGGTGGACGCTTGTTATATAGTGGTTTAAAATTTAAGTTTTAATTGACTTGAAATAACTTAAAACCAAAAACAATACGTCCCTGTAGCGGTAAAACATAGTTTTTCCACATAGCATTTCCATCGGGTGAAAGCGATGTAAAACGAATATGTTGTCTTTGATTTTTCATAGGGGGCAAATATATTGGTTTTTTTATTTCAAACAACATTCATATCTAATTTCGTTCAGATATGGAGCAAAAACATATTGAACCGCTCTCAAAAATTATATTTGATCTTCAAGGTATAAACCCACCCTAATTTTCCAGTAAGGAATCTTTTCTTTTAAATGTTCAAAAATAGGTTTGAGGCTTTTCTCATTGTGTCGCAGTTCCTCTTTGGCTTTCAGGATTACATTAACCTCTTCCTGATTGACAAAATCATAAAGGTTGACCGGTTTTCCCACCTGATGCATTTTTTGCAAATGACCATAAATAGTATCCTCTTTCAGGTTTCTCTCTCTTGCAATTTCAGCAACGGTCATTCCTTTTTCAAAGAGTTCATAGCTTAATTGCTGTGTCGGTATTTTTGATTTTTTTATGGCTTCTTCGTCTTGCTCTTCAATCAAATGGGCTTTAATGGCTTCTAAAAACCGTTGCCCATATTTTTCATTTTTGGCTTCGCCCACACCGCTTACTTGCAGGAATTCTTCTTCAGTTTCCGGTAATAGTTTCTCCATATCTTTTAAGGCGGCGTCACTGAAAACAATGTAAGCCGCCACATTTTCTTCGATGGATATTTCGCGTCGCAGTTGTCTTAACTTTTCAAACAAACCAAAAGATTCTGGTTTTTCCACACGTTCTTTTACGGCCGGTTTTTCTTTGATTTGCAGCGAAGCCAGTTTGACTTTTCGCCCTTCAAAGAGGATTTTTTTAGCTAAAGGAGTTAATAGCAAACGCCCTTTTTCGTGAAAACGAATCTCCAGTATACCCTGATTCACCATTTGAATGATGTATTGCTGTAAATCCAACCATGGAATGTCTTTAGCTGTTCCGTAAGTTTTGATGTTTTGATAGCCTTTGTCATACACCTGGGCATTTTTGGAACCCCGCAACACATCCACGAGCATACCCAAAGGTTCTTTTTCCGAAAGTCGATAGACTGCCGAGCACACCTTTTGCGCCAGCACGGTGCCGTCAATAAATTGAGGTGGGGTCTTGCAATTGTCACAGTTGTTGCAGTCTTCAGAAATGTGTTCGCCAAAATAATTCAACAACGCTATGCGCCGGCAACTCAGGGCTTCGGCAAATTGTTGCATGCGTTCGAGTTTAGCTAACTGAAATTTGCGATTGGGTGACTCCTCAATAAACTGTCTTAGTTTCACCACATCAGCAAAACTGTAAAATAACAGGGTTTGTGCCGGAAGGCTGTCACGCCCACTGCGACCGATTTCCTGATAATAACCTTCAATGTTTTTGGGCATATTGTAGTGAATTACCCAGCGCACATTGCTCTTGTCGATTCCCATACCAAAGGCGATTGTCGCCACGATAATGGGCGTGCGGTCGTTGACAAAATCTACCTGAATGCGGCTGCGCTCCTCAGTGTCCAAACCGGCGTGATAGGCCTGTGCCTGAAAGCCATTTTCAACAAGTTTTTGAGCAAGGGTCTCGGTGCTTTTTCGGCTGAGGCAATATATGATCCCGCTTTCTTCTTTTCTGTTTTTTAAAAACCGAAGGATTTGTGGCAAGCGGTGGGTGCCTGGGCGCACTTCCAGATAGAGGTTTTTCCGATCAAAGGAAGCCAGGTGTTTTTGCGCTTTTGGAATGTGCAACTGCTTGACAATATCGTCCTGAGTGGCCACATCGGCCGTGGCGGTAAATGCGGCTACCGGGATTTTTGGAAAACGTTTTTTGAGTTTTCCGAGTTGGGTATATGCCGGCCGAAAATCGTGTCCCCATGCCGAAATGCAATGGGCCTCATCAATGGCAAAAAGGCCCACATTATTTTCATTGAGATGGGGTAATAGAAAGTTCAGGCTTTCGGGGGCGACGTATAGAAGTTTTATGTTTTGTTCTCTCAGGTTTTGAAGTACCCTGTTTTGGGTATCCACACTTTGCGAACTGTTGTAAAAGGACGCCGGAATCCCATTGGCGTGCAGGGCATCCACCTGATCTTTCATCAGGGAGATGAGTGGTGAAATGACAATGGCCGTTCCGGAAAGCATCAAAGCCGGAAGCTGAAAACAAAGCGATTTCCCGCCACCGGTAGGCATAATCGCCAGTAGGTCTTTTCCGGAAAGGAGGTCATTGATAATAGCTTCCTGATTGGGACGAAAACTGTCAAAGCCAAAGTGTTTTTTTAGAAGGGTGGTTGTGGTGTCTGTTGTAATCATAATGCGAAAACAAGTATTATTACTGGTTGATTATAATTCTCTTAAAAAGTTACAAAGCACTTTAATTTTTTGCGTCTTTGCGACTTAGCGAGAGATTCATAACAGTTTATAAATTATTTACAATTCGTGTAATGCCGGTTTTAATCAAGGGTTCATTAAAGTTTACCAACAGCCTTAATTTCAATCCGGTAATTTTTAGATAAGTTAGTAATTGTTTAGGATGAACCGGAGCAATTTGCTCAACCGATTTAATTTCAACAATTACTTTACCTTCAATGATCAGGTCTGCCCTGAAACCAAGTTCCATTTTGATTTCATTCTAAAAAACAGGAATGGGTCTCTGCCTTTCGACTTTTAAGCCTTGTTCAGTGAGTTCATAAAACAGAATGGTTTCATAAACCGATTCCAAAAGTCCGGGCCCAAGGTGTAGGTGAAGTTTATAGCACACATCTACTATAATTTTTGAAATTTGATTTTCTGACATGGGATAAATTTTAAATGTTTCTCGCTAAGGCGCTAAGGCGCAAAGATTTTTTAGGATTAAACATCAAACTACAAAAACCAAATCCCGAGGAGGTTTCCCTGCCATTTGGAATTTGGATTTTGTAATTTGGAATTTCCCTATTTGGAGAGCATAAGCATTTCGCTACACACCACCTCTGTAATGTACCGCTTGACACCTTCTTTATCCTCATAAGCGCGGGAAGTGAGCCTGCCTTCGATGGCAATTTCCTGTCCTTTGTTGACATACTTTTCAATAATCTCGGCAGTTTTGCCCCAGGCCACGATGTTGTGCCATTCAGTGTTTTCAACTTTTTCACCTTTTGCATTGGTGTAGTTTTCATTGGTGGCCAAAGAAAATTTTGCTAATTTCTTGCCACTTTCAAGATTTACGATTTCAGGATCTTGTCCTAATCTTCCAATCAACTGTACTTTGTTTCTAAGTGCGTTCATAATAATTAAATTTAAATGTTAAACAATTGATACTATCGAGTTCTTATGTTTCGACGATGCAAAGATTATACAGCCACCATA
>NZ_JCBCCK010000329.1:0-6460 GCF_059864935.1 Planktosalinus sp. | reverse complement strand
ATGGCTTTTTCGGATGATAATTATTTAATGTCAGTTATGATGGATCTAAATCTTAATAGATTTGGTTTTAATTTTTTCTCGTCATTTGTATAAATAATATGGCGATAAGGTTTCCCTTTAGATAGTTTGATATGACTTTCGGTAATTAATTCCTCCTCTTTAAAAAGAGATTCATTTTCGCCAATTTTGTAAATATTGAAAACGGGAAATGGCAATTCTATTCTAACTCCTCGCATTCTAGGCGTATACATATTCCATAATGGCAAGTATTCCTTTTTTGTTATTGCCCAACAACTAACAAACACATACATTCCTAAATCACCAGAGTCGATTGAAACACCTTCTCTAGTATCGTTTACAGTATTTAATGCCGAAAATCTAATCGTCTTATTGGCTAAAATTAAAGCTAGTGAATTGATTTCTGTATAGTGATAAAGATTTCTTGGTATGCTCATTTTTCAAATGGCGGCTAATTTGATTATATGCGGAACTTTTATTTGGGTAGCCTACTTATTCGGCAAGCTATACCAAGTTATAACACATGTGTTTCAGGTATTTTTATTAAGCTTTTAAAAAAATATATGCTTATATGAAAAGGGGGTTTTCAAACTTAAACCATTTTTACAAATAATCAAAACTAATTTGAGCTTCTAAACCGCATCTTTTTGTCATCACCACCCCACAACCCCCAAATAAACCGTAGAAGACGCCTGTTTGGGTGCTTCTTGAGTAAACCCCACCCAGATATGCACGGTTTGTCCAGTCCAGTCTTCCGGTAGCGGGAGTAGGGCGGTGGTGTCTTGGCGGTCGGCCAGGTGGAGGTGATAGATAAAGTTGTTGCTTTGTTCTGCAAAGGCCACCACCATCAAGCGGTCAGTAGGCTTTGCGAGGGGGCGGTTGCTGTTGTCTGCCCATTGCAGGAGCAACTCGTTGGCCGGTTGAAGGGTTTGGATGGCATTTTCCGGTACGGGCAGTATGCCACGGCTAATTAAGGCAATGGGGTAGTCCACCACATAGCCTTGCCCGGTAAAGCGCACGGCTTCTTTAAGATGATAAGAGTTTGCAGCATGAAAAGCCGCCCTCTTGGGATTGTCGGGGATAAAGGCTGCACGTAGCACGGGTTTAATCGGCGTTAGAAACGCCATTGTTGCTTTCATTTTTGTTCGCTGGTAGCGTTGCGCCTCAGATTGTTTGCCGTTATAAGTATAACCGCTGCGCACAAAGTTGCCGTGTGTGCCTTTTACAAACACGACAGGGCCTACCTTCCCGGAGACTTCGCCGGTGGGCCCGCCATAGATTCTTCCCATAGTAAATTGGTTTGAAGGTTGTTCATACTGTTGCTTTTTGGGGATAGGGTCACTGTTCTGCTTTCCAAAAATCAATGGACACACAACACTGAAAATGGGGATGGTAACTAAAATCTACCGGTGACCAATGCCAAACGGCTAACCAAAGCTAAATCATAAATCGCTAATCTCCAAACGTTTCAGTGGTTTTTTGATGGGTTTCAATGGAACTAAACAGTGGCTAAATAGGTGATTTCTCCGTATTTTTGACAGTTTTTCCCCGTAAATAGGAACTTTATACGGAGAAAGTACGGAGAAAATACGGAGAAACTACGGAGAAAGAGTGGGTGAAATTGACACAAGGCTTTCCCGTTTCTTTGCGGCTTTGCGTGAAAAACAGGGCGCATTTCACCGGCTTCGGTTCATGACATCCATTATTTACAGGATATAAAAACGCAACTTTCAGATTGTGTGCTCCTTGGGGACAAAGTATATTTATCTCAATCCGTTCAGCTTGATTTGTTCAATGAGGTAAATATCCAATTGAAAACACCAAAAAGGGTAAACCAGAAAGATTACAAACCACAATTCTATCAGTTCAAAAAGTACAGGAAACGTATTGAAACCTTGTTTTTACAATTATGTGACCAGTTTATGATCAGAAGGAATTACGCCAAAACTTTTGAAGGTTTTAAAACTCGTATTTTAACCAAAATCACAACCCTTACAACAATTCAATACCTAAACAAATTTGTGTTCAACAGAAATATTAACAACCTAAAAATTAATTTCGTTTAATAATGCACCACGGGTTTCATAAATTATTATTGCCTTTTAAGGTTAATTCTTTTTCCAAATTGGGTGATGGTTACCTGTTTGCAATGGGAGGGATAATCTAAAGAATACATCTCATTCAAATCAATAACTTCATCTGTCATAAACAGGCCTTTACATTCCATAGTTCCTTCGGGAGAAAATCTTGAAACATGATAATGATTTTCTGCAGTTGTTTTTTCAATTAAAAACCAAGAGCCGGCGCCTTCTCCAGATAACCATTTGATAGTTTTAGGTAAACCAGGAGGTGGTTTTTCAGGAACGGGAAGTATTTTGGGTAACTGAATCATAATTTTATTATTTCCATTTCGCCACAATCTAATTGATTTTCAAGCTTTTTTTCTGCACCACTATAAGCTGAAATAGCTCCACCAAAAGCCATTAAATTCCACATAGGTGTTGGGCTGACAGTTAATGGAAATTTTAATTTTAGTTTTTCAGAAGCCGAAAGTAAACCTGCTTGAATTACACTACTCACAAAACGCGAGCAGTTGGTTCCTTTTACAACAAAAGGACCATAGGGTATAAATTCTTTTTCTTGTAAACTTTTGGCAAAATTAATTGCTGAATTAAAATTGATTTTAACAGAAGCTCCCTTTATTATGCCTGTTCCGTGAGTTGATGGGTTATTGTAAAGTTCCTGAAGAATTTCATCAATATTTAAAATCGTTTGACTGTCGTTTGACAGAACAGCTTTGGTTTTGATTGTCAAATCGTGGTCTGTTTCTGAGTTGCGCACTCGACCGTGTCCATGTGGCGCATGATAACGACCAAAATCAAAATAATGACACTCTTGTGTCACATTACTTACAAGGATTAATGCTGCATGTCCCACTTTATAATAGCCGTTTTTACTTATTTTTAAATAGTGAAGCGGGATATCATACCAGGCACCGGCTCGTTTACATTGCGTCTGTGGCCAGGCTAAAGCAATTGCAAATCCGTTATGCATAGGTTATTCGTTTAATTTTATTTGTTAGGTTGTTTTTTTGATTGTTTAGCAAATCATAATAGTGCATTGTAAAATGATCAAAATTAAACGCCACTTGGGTGATGCTTAGGGTTTGCAAGCCGTTTTCTCTATGAATAACAATATTATTATCAGGATTATTATGGTCTGTAAATGAATGAAAGTTGAGGACACTTTCACGATCAGGTTGGTTTTGTTTTTCTATCAAATCCTTAAATGAATGTGCTCTTCTGCTCTGTATTGCTTCATCATAAAGTGTTACTGATGACCATATTTGAGGTTGGTGTGTTTCCAGGTCTATTAAGTGCTTTTCTTTTTCGTCCCAACGAAATTCAAATAAGTTATGTTTTTCCCTAAAGTCTGAAATGATTAGGGTAAAAGGCTCTACTTCTTCTAAAGAAACCATCTCAAAAAAATCATTGATGTTGTTGTATTGAAATGCTTCCAATAACACTTGTCCTCTACTTTTTTTATAGCTTGTTTTTCTTGTGTGATTTTTAAATGCTCCATTTAGCAAACAACAAACGCGTCCACTATCTGATGTGGCTATCCAAGTGCCACCGGCTTTATTATCTTTTGGAAAGAAAATCTCCTGATTGCCAATTTTTTCTGCTCTAGGCAAATCAGTTGGGCGTGCTATTTTTTCATCTCTATTGGAGGTGAGTATAAATTTTCCAAATGAAAGCGGTATATAACTTACTGTGCACATGTTTTTTGATAAAATAGGGTAGAGGGTGCAACTCCTAAGCTGCTGTCAATTTCTAACTTATCTTCAGTCAAACCAATTTTGATAATGGCAATATGGTGTGTTGTGTGGTCCAAAACATAAGCTAATTCTCTACATATTGAGGATTTTATTAAAATAGTTTCATCTAAACTACTTGAGTAGTTGGCTTTTATTTTCAATTCACCATCTTGGTGAATCTTTTTAATAACCATTTGGATTTTATCAATTTCACTGAGTACATAATTGATTTCAGTTTCAAGGCGCTTGTCTCTTTTGCGTTCATCATAACAAATCAAACCACTTTCAAGTCCATTGGCAAAACAGATGTAAAATTCTATAATATGTCTAAAGTGTTGACCAATAGTTGAATTGCTTAGAATTTTTTTAGGTTGAATAAATACATCGAATGGAATTTGTATTAATAAACTTCTTATTTCCTCCAGTTTTACTAAGGAATTATCAACAAGCGTCATATATTGATTTTAAATTATTTTTTTTGGGAGACCAATTCACCATTTTGTTAAAATTAGTCGTTGCAATTTAATTAACCTAACATTTGTTTATAATAAAGAATTTAAAAATGTATTTTTTAAATGAACTAGATTAGTAATTTTAGCTGTAAATAGCTATAAATATAGTGATTATAATTTAAGATTTAATTATTTTTACGTTGCCTTTTAGCTTCAAAAATAAGAATTGCGGCGGCAACTGATACGTTCATCGAGTCAATTTCGCCTTCCATGGGAATAATGATGTTTTGAGCGGATTTTGAAAGCCATTCATCACTCAATCCGGTGGATTCGGTGCCCACTACTATGGCACTGCCGGTGGTGAAATCCACTTCGGTGTAGTTTTTACTGCTCTGTAATGCTGCACAGTAAATGTGGATGTTTTTTTCGTTTAAAAAGGAGATGATTTCTTCTGTGCTGCCCGTTGCCACCTGATTGGTGAACAAACAGCCCACACTGCTCCTGATGACATTGGGATTGTACAGGTCTGTTTTGGGATTGGCAATGATTACAGCATCGAGTTTTGCAGCGTCTGCCGTGCGCAATAAGGCACCGATATTGCCCGGTTTTTCGGGAGTTTCGGCAACGAGTATTAATGGGTTTTTATTTTCAAGCTTCAGCAAATTTAACCCGTGATTCTTTTCCTTTACTATAGCCATAATGCCTTCAGTGCTTTCGCGGTAAGCGATTTTTTGATACACTTCAATGGGTACTTCAATGCGCTCTATGGGCTGATTGATGAGGTGCATCAGCACGGTTTCGTTGTAGATTTTATTGCAGTAAACCAGGGAAACAATTTCATAGCCGCCTTTAAAAGCCAGAGTGATTTCGCGTTCGCCTTCCACCACAAACATGCCCGTTTTTTTACGCTCGCGCGACTTCTCCTGAAGCAAAAGCAATTGCTTGATAAACGGGTTTTGTAAGCTGGTGATGAGTTTTTGCATGTAACAAAGGTATTTATTTTTTGTCAAGTTAACCCCCAAGTTTTAGTTTATGAATGCATTTATAAATAACTTTGAAGATTGTTATAGAGATCTATTTATGAAATTTAAGCACGTATTATTTTTCCTTATTTTCTGTTGTTTTTCTTGTGCAGAGAAAAAAACGGATGAGACTCCAAAAACTACTAAAGAAGTAGTTGAGGTTTCCCCTTTTCCTGTGAAATTGCAAAAAGTATTTGAAGCTCACGGTGGGTTAAATATATTTCAAACCTTTGGTTCATTGGGTTTTACCCTTGAGAAAGATGGTCAAAGCAAGTTCTTTAAAACCAATCTGAAAACCGAAAAAGCCTTGATGGAAGGCCCCAATTTTTCTTTAGGGTTTGATGGAAAAGGAAAATGGACAAACGATAAAACAAATACCTTCAATGAATCACTTTACCTAGAATGCTTTAAAGAGCTTTACAGTGCAACCATGCCTTTTTTAGTTGTGGAGGATGGTGATTTTTTCACAGTGCGACTGGATGAAGAAATTTTTAGGGTGAACTATGGGGTGATACATATTGGTTTCGGTAGAAGGTCAGGGAAATCTCCTGATGATGAATATGTGATTTACTATGACAAAGAAACACATCAGATTGCCTGGCTGGCCTATCGGGTGGTTGAAATGGGCAGGTATAAAAGAAAGTATTGGCAGTTTGTGAATTATAATGCTTTTCAAGACATGAACGGACTTTTATTACCAAAAAAATGGACCCTCTATGATGCTATAGGAAACCGACCCGCCAATAAACTGTATTCCATTGAAATAACCGGGCTTCATTTATATGAAGAACCTTTTTCAGATTCGGTTTTTGATGCTCGTGAGGGGAGTGTTTTTAAATAAAAGAGTTGGGTTAAAAATGATGATTAGCCACTAAGGCACCAAGGCTCAAAGTTTCACGAAGAATTATTTTTTAATTAACAACGCTTTGTGCTTCTTAGTGTCTTAGCACCTTAGTGGCATTTTTACTTTTAGGATTTTTTAGACTGCCTTGAAAAGTAATTTATAAAACTTTATTTTTCAGACTCATACTTTTCTGAATACCTCTGGTATAATTTGGTATGGTGAGATTCCAAAGAAATTTCCCTGCCATCGATAAAGGCGTGGGTTAGGTTGTTTGTTCTCATGTCCAATGCATCGCCTTCTGAAATAA
>NZ_JCBCCK010000263.1:0-2658 GCF_059864935.1 Planktosalinus sp. | reverse complement strand
CGAAGAAGGTGGAGAAGGCGAGTTGAGATTGAACGTAATAATTTAAAATGTCCACTCTAATATATAAGGATAATCATGTCTAAAGAAGAAATTAAAAATAAGGAAAAGCAACTTTTAGAGTTAACAGGAAGCTTCTGCTCGCAAAAGTTAGATGAGGAATACTTTTATTTATGTGAAAAATTAGTAAAAAAACTTGGTAGAAAACGAGAAGTCCCTTTTAAACGAGGACAAATTGAAATATGGGCAGCGGCAGTAGTTTACGCTATCGGCTCTATAAATTTTTTATTTGATAAAAACTTTGAACCTTATGTTTCTGCTCAAGAGATAAGTGATTTTTTTGGCTCAAAAAATTCCACTGTATCTGCCAAAGCAAAAAAAATAAAAGAGTTACTTAATTTATCAATATTTGATTCAGAATTTTCAACCAAATATATAAGTGGGTCAAATCCTTTGAATAAGTTAGTAATGGTTGATGGTATATTTGTCCCACTTACAGATATTCCCGAAGACCTTCAAGAATTTGTCAAGAATGAAAGGGCAGAAGGAAGAGATGTTTCATTTACAACACAAAGTGAATAAAAGGATTACAGATTATAAAGAACATATTAAGAGTTTAAAAAGGTAAACTTATGAATAAAAATAAAAACCAAACTCCCCCTCTTTCGAAAGGGGCTGGGGAGAGGAAAAACTGGCCCCTCTGGGAAATCTTCGTAAGAAGCAAAAACGGATTGGAGCACCGCCACTTTGGTAGCCTGCATGCAGCTGATGCTGGAATGGCATTGGAAAACGCCCGGGATGTCTATACTCGCCGCAATGAAGGTGTAAGCATCTGGGTTGTGGAGTCCAAATACATCACCGCCTCCAACCCCGAAGAAAACGGCGAATTCTTTGAACCCGCCGCAGACAAGGTGTACCGTCATCCCACTTTTTATGAGTTGCCGGATGAGTTGAAGCATATGTAAAAGCCCCCACCTAACCTCCCCCGAAGGGGGAGGAACAATTACTAAAAAAATTTGAAATATGAACATCATATCTAATAATTTTAATCAATCAAACTCCCTCCCCTTTGGGGAGGGTCGGGGAGGGGCTTTGAAGATTTCTTATATACTAGAAATCGCCGACAACTCCCTTATCCTAGGCCAACGCCTCGGTGAGCTCTGCGGTCACGGACCCAGTTTGGAAACCGATATCGCTATCACCAATATGTCATTGGACTTATTCGGACAGGTGCGCAGTTACTACCAATACATTGCCCAGCTATCAGGAGAAGACAAAAGCGAAGACGACATCGCTTTCCTTCGTTTGGAACGTGATTACAAAAACGTGCTACTGGTAGAACAACCCAATACCGATTTTGGCTATGTTATCACCCGTCAGTATTTCTTTGACGTATTTCATTTGATGTTGATGCGACATTTGCAATATAGTAAAGATGAAACCCTTTCGGCCATAGCCAAAAAAGCAATCAAAGAAGTGAGTTACCACAAACGTTTTTCAGGTGATTGGGTAAAACGCCTTGGGGACGGTACTGAAGAAAGCCACGAGCGTGTTCAAAAAGCCGTTAACGATCTGTGGCCTTTTACCAACGAACTCTTTGAAATGACCGAAGCCGCAAAAGCTGCTGCAGAAGCCGGAATTGGAGTAGATGCAAGTCAGTTAAAAGAACCTTATTACAAAGAAGTTAGCGAACTCTTAAGAGAAGCAACTTTAGAGGTGCCGGAAATCAAGTATTTCCACAAAGGTGGTAAACACGGTGTCCACACCGAGCATATGGGCTACATCCTTTCAGATATGCAATTCATGCAACGCACCTATCCCGGAATGAAATGGTAAAAGAAGACTGAATAACGAATTTTAGAATGTAGAATTTTGAAGTTTAATACTTTACAGATACATGAAAAATTACAAATATGATTTAGAGGAAAGACTCATAAAGTTTGCAATAGATGTCATAATACTCTGCAAAAAAATCGAAGGTAGTTTTGCTTCAAAACATTTATCTGAACAGTTAATTCGTTCTGCAACCTCTCCGGCATTAAATTATGGTGAAGCTCAAAATGCTGAGTCTGCGAGAGATTTTATCCATAAAATGAAAGTCTGTCTAAAAGAATTAAGAGAGTCTCTAGTTAATTTAAAAATTCAAAAAGGAGCAAATCTGTTAAAAGATATTGAAAAACTGGATGCACTTATAATCGAAAGCAATGAATTAGTAGCAATTTTTGTAACAAGTATAAGAACCTCTCAAAATAAAAATAAAAAGTAAAACTTCGATATTCATAATTCCGTATTCGATATTCATAATTTTTTATGCTAAAAACATCATCACATATCAACCCAACCTTCCTCAACATCCTCAAAACCGTCCCCGACCCAGAAATCCCGGTGCTGACCATAGTCGATTTGGGTGTGGTAAGAGAAGCTGAGGTTCTGGAAGATGGCTTTGTAGAAGTAAAAATCACACCCACCTACAGCGGTTGCCCGGCGATGGATGTGATAGGCGATGATATAGTAACCGCGTTCGCGAAAGCGGGAATGAAAGCCAAAGTCAAACTCGTCCTTTCCCCGGCCTGGAGTACAGATATGATTTCGGAAGAAGGCAGAGCAGCTCTTGAAAAATATGGTATCGCCGCTCCGCTTGATGCTATTGCAGATAAGGAA
>NZ_JCBCCK010000252.1:0-5482 GCF_059864935.1 Planktosalinus sp. | reverse complement strand
AAATGTTCTCAATATAATGCGTAACTCCGTAAAACATCGGGCGGATGAGGTGGTTAAAACCGCTGTCCACCTGAGCGAAAACCGTTGAGGTGGTTTGTTTGATTACATTCACCTTTACAAGAAATTTCCCGGCTTCACTTACCAGAAACTTTCCGGGTTCAAATGCTAGGGTCAATTCTTTGCCATATTCTGTGCAAAATTCATTAAAGCGTTTGCTGAGTTTCTTACCCAATTCTTCTACGTTTGTTTCGATATCACCCGGCTTATAAGGCACTTTAAATCCGCTGCCAAAGTCTATAAATTCGAGGGTTTTAAAGTTTTTGGCAGCATCAAATAAAATTTCGCTGGCATAGAGGAACACATCAATGTCCAGGATATCACTTCCGGTGTGCATATGTATGCCGTTGATGTTCATGCCGGTATTTTCGACGATGCGCAATAACAAGGGCATTTGGTGAATGGAAATCCCGAACTTGGAATCGATATGCCCCACAGAAATATTGGTGTTGCCACCCGCCATCACGTGTGGGTTGATTCTTAGGCATACAGGAACATTTGGGTGTTTGCCACCAAATTGCTCAAGGATCGACAGGTTGTCAATGTTGATTTGTACGCCCATTTCGGTAACGGCTTCAATTTCTTCAAGAGAAACCCCGTTGGGAGTAAAAATAATATCAGCGGGCTGAAAACCGGCCTTAAGACCCAACTGCACTTCCTGAATGGAAACCGTATCAAGCCCTGCACCCAGGCTTTGAAGGAATTTCAAAACCGAAATATTGTTGTTGGCCTTTATGGCATAATGAAACTTAACCTGTTTGACCTTTTTAAATGCTGATGTTAAACGTTTATACTGAGAAGCTATTTTCTCGGCATCATACACATAAACCGGACTTCCAAAGTCCTGAGCAATTTTTAAAAGGTCTTGATTTGTCATTTTTTTAAGGTTAAAATTAATTCATTTATAAGTTTGCAAAAGTATTCAACCCAAAGGACATTTAAATAAAAAACTTTCATAAAAGTGCTGTTTTAAAATAGAAAAAACATTGCTACACTCCCTAGCTTTTGTTACTTTTGCACCTTAAATTCACAAAACGAGAAACGCTTCATTATGAATCTACACGAGTATCAAGGAAAACAGATATTAAACAGTTTTGGCGTTGAAATCCAGCGCGGTTATGTGGCTCAAACCCCACAGGAAGCTGTTGAAGTTGCCAATAGACTAACTGAAGAAACCGGAACAAGCTGGTTTGTCATCAAAGCACAAGTTCACGCCGGTGGCCGTGGAAAAGGCGGCGGGGTGAAACTGGCCAAAGGCATTGAGCACGTTGAAGACATCGCCGGACAAATTATCGGGATGGACTTGATTACTCCTCAAACATCAGCCGAAGGAAAGCGTGTGCACCAGGTGCTGGTTGCTGAAGACGTTTACGGGCCCGGGGAAAGTGAGCCCAGCGAAATCTATATGAGCGTTCTGCTAAACCGTGCTACCGGAAAAAATATGATTATGTATTCTACCGAAGGGGGAATGGACATTGAAACCGTAGCCGAAGAAACCCCACACTTAATCTTCACGGAAGAAATTGACCCTGCAGTGGGCATTATGCCTTTTCAAGCCAGAAAAGTAGCCTTTAACCTGGGTCTTGAGGGCAAAGCCTTTAAAGAAATGACCAGGTTTGTTACGGCACTTTATACGGCTTACGATAAATCAGATTCTTCTTTATTTGAAATCAACCCCGTATTAAAAACTAGTGACAACAGGATTATTGCAGTTGATGCGAAAGTAACATTGGACGAAAATGCCTTATTCCGTCATAAAGACTATGCTGAAATGCGCGACCTGCGCGAAGAAAACCCGATAGAGGTTGAAGCAAGGGCCAAAGGGCTTAGCTATGTGGACCTTGACGGAAACGTGGGCTGTATGGTAAACGGTGCCGGACTCGCAATGGCAACCATGGATTTAATCAAGCAAGCAGGAGGTGAGCCAGCCAACTTCCTTGACGTTGGAGGAACAGCCGATGCCGAGCGCGTGGAATCAGCCTTTAAATTGATTTTAAAAGACCCTAAAGTAAAAGCCATACTGGTGAACATCTTTGGAGGTATCGTTCGTTGTGACCGTGTGGCACAAGGCATTGTTGATGCTTACAAAAACATCGGTGAAATCAATGTGCCGATAATTGTCAGGCTACAAGGAACCAATGCCGATATAGCAAAAGAACTTATCGACAACAGCGGATTGAATGTACTCTCTGCCATCGAGTTTCAGGAAGCAGCTGACAAGGTTCAGGAAGTGCTATCATAAGCAAATACTACTGTTTACAATACTTTCAAATCCCGGGTTGATTTATCCGGGATTTTTTTATGATTTTCAATTGACATTTTGGCACCTTATTAACACAAAATCAAGACATTGTGACTTATTTTTGTAAATGGAACTCATTTTGCATTGTAAGGTTTAGATAAAAGAAATGTCTAACCTAAAAATTAAATGTTATGAGTTTAATCAAAAGAAATCAGGACAGCTGGCTGCCATCCATTTTTGAAGATTTATTTAATGACAGCCGCTTGGCAGATGTGTCCACTTTTGGAAGCACATTGCCTGCCGTGAACATCAAGGAAACTGCTGACGACTTTCAAGTTGAGGTAGCAGTTCCGGGAAAGAAAAAAGAAGATTTCAACATCGAACTGGATCAGAATGTACTGACCATTTCCTCCGAAGAGAAATCTGAAAATGAAGAAACTTCAAACGATGGCCGTTACACTCGCAAAGAGTTTAACTACACAGCTTTTAAAAGAGCGTTTACACTGCCCGAAACAGTAGAACAAGAAAAAATTAAGGCGGTTTACAACAATGGCGTGTTGAGCATTAAAGTGCCCAAACGCGAGGATAGTAAACAAAAGCCAAAGAGAATGATTGCAGTTTCATAATTTATCCGCCTTCGGCGGATAAACAATAATTTGGTTGGTTAGTTAGTTGGACTGTCCCCTTCGCAATCGGGGGGCAGTCTTTTTTTTAGGACTTATTTTTTTTCGAACTTCGGCTCTTTAAAGGTTTTTCATTGGTCTTGGGATTTTCCGCTGCAGCTGTTTTTTTGGAATCCTGAACCATATTTTTGATAGTGTCCAGCTCTTCTTTGGTCAGGTCACGCCATTGACCAACCGGCAGTTTGTCCAAATCCACATTCATGATCCTGATGCGCTTCAGGGCAGTCACTTCATAACCCAGATATTCACACATTCTGCGTATCTGTCGGTTCAATCCCTGTATCAATACAATCCGAAATACAAACCGGCTGATGCGCTCTACCTTGCATTTTTTGGTAACCGTGTCCAAGATGGGTATCCCATTGCTCATCCGCATCACAAAATCTTCAGTAATGGGGCGGTCAACGGTAACGATGTATTCCTTTTCGTGCTGGTTTCCGGCGCGGAGTATTTTATTGACAATATCACCGTCATTGGTCAAAAAAATCAAACCCTCAGAAGGCTTGTCCAGCCGCCCGATGGGGAAAATCCGTTCCGGGTGGTTGATATAGTCGACGATGTTGCCTTCAATATGACGGTCGGTCGTGCAGGTGATGCCCACAGGCTTGTTGAATGCTATAAAAACCTCCTTTTCAGAAGCCTTTAGGGGTTTTCCATTGATAGTAACTTCATCCCCAGGCATTACCCGGTCGCCCAGACCTGAAATGATTCCGTTTACAGCGACCATACCTTGCTCAATCAAGCTATCAGCCTGTCTGCGGGAACAATATCCACTGTCACTAATGGCTTTGTTTAAACGTGTGGAATCGGGATGGTGGGACATGGGTGCTGTTTTAAGGGGGTAAAGATAATGAAGTTAGATTTTAGATGTGAGATTTTTGACCACGAAGTCTTTTCTGCGCGATGTCCTCCCCCTTTAGGGGGTCGGGGGGTGAGCACCGGGCGTAACTGCACTATTTGGAATTTCCCTTTTCGCAAAAATGATGACAAAAATGTAAGTGTTGAAAATTCTCTGTGAAACTCCGCACTTCTCTGTGCCACCCTGTGTAATAAAATATATGCGCTCAAAATCTGCGAACATCCGCGAAATCTGCGGGACACCACTTCAAATACTTCAAAACCTTTTTTTAAACCCAAAACACCCTCAAAAACTTCAGATTATAATACATTTGTAAAAACATTATTTCAATGCGCCCATACCTCAAAACAGCCATAGAAGCTGCACTCCTCGCCGGAAAAGAAATCATGAACATCTACAGCCGCGATTTTGAGGTCGAATTTAAAGATGATGCTTCACCACTCACCGAAGCAGACCTCGCAGCAAACACAGCGATAGTCAATCTACTCAAGCAAACACCATTTCCTATCATAAGCGAAGAAAGTGCACAACTTCCATTTGAAACACGAAAAACCTGGGAAACCTGCTGGATTGTTGACCCCCTTGACGGAACGAAGGAGTTTGTAAAGAAAAATGATGAATTTACGGTCAATATTGCTTTGGTCACAAAAGGCATTCCTGTGATGGGCGTTATTCTGGTTCCTGCGGAAAAACTGTTGTATTTTGCAATTGTGGAAGAAGGAAAAGCCTATAAAGTGTCCACAGCAGGAGATACCAATACTGAAGCCCTTTTCGCGAAAGCAGAATCCATACTGCCAAAGTCACACCCTTCAAAAATACGTGTAGTGGGCAGCCGCTCACATATGAATGATGAAACGCTGGCGTTTATGGAACAATTGAAAGACAAGGGAAAGGTTATCGAAATCGTTTCCAAAGGGAGCTCCCTGAAACTCTGCCTCATCGCCGAAGGCAAGGCCGATGTGTACCCGCGTTTTGCCCCAACTATGGAATGGGACACAGCAGCCGGCCATGCCATTTGTAAGGCTGTAGGCGTTACTGTGAAGGATATGACCACCGGAATTGAAATGCAATACAACAAGGAAAACCTACTCAACAATCATTTTTTAGTAAGCAATGAGGGATAACTCACATAAACGACACGCATTAAAAGCTGTCACTTGGCGGATAATAGGCACACTGGATACCATGCTGCTTGCGTGGATCATTTCCGGCGACCCATTAATTGGGGTGAAGATTGGTTTTGCTGAAGTACTCACTAAAATGCTTTTGTATTATCTTCACGAAAGGGTTTGGTTTAAAATCAATATAACCAGAGACGGTATCCTGCGGGAAAGCCGGAAACGACACCTTGCCAAAACCGTTACCTGGAGGGCAGTGGGTACAATGGATACGATGCTGATATCCTGGATTATCACCGGAAACCCGCTCATTGGTGTCAAAATAGGTATTGCTGAATTGCTCACCAAAATGATTTTGTATTACCTGCACGAGCGGGCGTGGTATCGCATCAACTTTGGCTTGAGCCACAGAAATAAAACAGAAGAATATGGCAAATAACATCATCAGGCACGAATATGCCACTACCCGGCAGGACAGGGAAAAAGCGCACAACCACCGCGCCTTTGTGCTTTGGTTTACCGG
>NZ_JCBCCK010000233.1:0-1754 GCF_059864935.1 Planktosalinus sp. | reverse complement strand
AAATGATATTTTGTTAAATAAAATATTAAAAGAGCTTTCATTCCGTAAAAGCTAAATCGTTCCCACAATTCAGTGAGAAACATAATGTAAAGCCCTGCGGGATGACCGAAGAGTTCTTTTTGACTGGCAGATTCAGTTGTAGTCATTGATTTTTTTTTAAATTAATTATTATGAATATCCCATTAAAACAGCAAGCACAATCACTAAAGCTCCTGCAGCGAGCAGTTTGAGCAATAATGGTAAACAGAATTTAAACCACTTATCATATGGAATGCCTGCTAAACCGAGTATACCCATCAATACGGCATTTGTGGGCACAAGCATATTGGCAAAACCGTCACCAAACAAGAATGCCAATACAGAAATGGGTCTTGACACACCCACCAAATCTCCCAGTGGAGCCATTAAGGGCATTGTTACAAAAGCCTGCCCACTCCCGGATGGCACAAAAAAGTTGAGAATGGTTTGCATTCCCATCATACCCACACCTGCAACCTCGGGACCAACAGACGACAGGGGCACAGACAAACCGTGCACGATGGTGTGTAAAATTTGACCGTCTTCCATGATTAAGGCAATTCCCCGGGCAATACCCACCAGCAAAGCGGTTTCTGCAAGATCTTTGGCGCCACTAACAAATTTTTCAGCAGCAAGGCTTGGTCCAATTCTTCCCACTATCGCAGTAAAAATACCAAGTATCAAAAATGCTGCACCCAGTTCGGTCAGGTACCAGCCACGAGTGGCAATGCCCCAGACTGCTGTCCCCAATGCCAAAAAAAACCCGATTAAAATGAGTAAGTGCCTCCACTTTAATAGTGGGTATTGTTTTGGAGGCTCTCCTCCTGATGGTGGTTCTAATCCATAAACCAGACTGGCAGTGGCATTTTTCTTTACCTTAACCGAATACCTCCAGATGTGATGCCCGGCAATTAATGAAAAGGGAAGCAGAATCGCCAACCTGAGCGGCCAGCCGTCATATGCATCCAGCCCCGCAATGGGGTTTGCCACAACAACTGTATATTGATTGAAAGCCGCAGTTCCATAACCAACGCCATAACCCGCAACGATAATTCCAACGGCAGTAAGGCTATCTAGGTTCATTGCCCTGCACATGGCTACCAGTATAAGCACAAAGGGAATGTATTCAGCAGAAGCTCCCATGATGCTCGAAAGCAATGCAAACACAAAAACAACAGTGAATATGAGTGTGCCCGGCTTTTTACCCAGACTTTCGAGGAGTTTTCCCAGTAAAGCATCTACAGTTCCGGTAGTTTTGATAATCGCCAAAACACCACCAATGATAAAAAGAAAGAAAATAATTCCCTGAGCATCAGCAAAAGCTCTCGGTATTGCTGTAAACAGTGAAATGGGGTTGAGGTAATGGTGCTGCTCAGCAACCTGATAGGACCCCGGAACAACCATTTCCCTTCCGCTTTCGGTTAACTGAGTATCAAACTGACCCTGGGGAATTACCCAGGTGGCCACCATTGCCAAAACCATTAAAAAAAACAGCAAGGCCAGGGTGTTGGGCATTTTAAATTTCATAGAGTAGAAATTAGGAGAGGGTTAGTTATAAATTTTCTTTTACAAATTTGGTCATTTTATTGTACAAGTGCAGGCGTGTGTTTCCACCAAAAATACCGTGGTTTTTATCGGGATAAATCAACCATTCAAAATCTTTATTGGCTTGCACCAGTTCTTCTACCAAACGGGTAGTGTTTTGTACATGAACGTTGTCATCAGCACTTCCGTGG
>NZ_JCBCCK010000192.1:0-8330 GCF_059864935.1 Planktosalinus sp. | reverse complement strand
TCATTATTTTTTAATTGTTTGACCAAGCTGTAACCGTCTAAAACCGGCATCATAACATCGGTAAGAATAAGATCCGGTATATGTTTTTGTGCCAGTTCATAGCCTTGCTTTCCATTTTCAGCTTCAATCAGTTCATAGTTTTCTTTTAATTGATCTGCAAGAAAAGAGCGTACTTGCCGGTTGTCTTCAACCAGTAAAATTAATTGGGACAAGGCAGGTAAAATCTGTTTGGATTTTCCATTCAAGTTGGCTTCAGCTTTTATAGGCTCATCAAACTCAATAGTTGTTGCCTGAACTTTGTTTGTTTCAGGGTTTCCTTTTGGCAAGGTTAACTGAAAAGTGGTTCCGGGTTTGTTTGTGTTATTTTGAACAGTCAAAATCCCTGACATGATTTCTGATAGTTCTTTGGCAAGTGCCAGACCAATGCCGGTTCCTTCAAAAGCACGGGTGTCGGCTTGGTCAACCTGATAGAAGCGATTGAAGATGTGTGGGATATCTTTTTCAGGGATGCCAATGCCTGTATCTGATACTTTAATGGAAACGTCACCTGTATCGTCCCTGTTAAGGTACAATTCTACGTACCCTCCTTGTGGTGTAAACTTAATGGCATTGGACAGGATGTTGGAAATAATTTTCTGAAGGTGCTCGCGGTCGGTTTCTATCCAAAGTTCCTTTTCCCGGGTGTGAAATGTTATGTTGAGGTCTTTTTCTTTAGCAATGGATTCGTATGAAAAGAAAAGGTTCTGTAAAAAAGACACCAATTCAATACTCGTTTTATGAAGGCTCATTTTACCTGATTCCAGTTTGGCCACATCCAGTAATTGGTTGATAAGTTCCAGCAAACGTGTGGCATTATATTGTACATCCTGTAGTTTCTTTTGGGAGTTTTGATTTTGAATATCCTTTAGTAATTGTTCGGTTTGTCCGTTTATGATGGTTAGGGGGGTTCTGAATTCATGAGAGATATTGGTAAAAAACCGCGTTTTTTGTTGGTCAAGCTCCCGAAGGCTCTCAGTTTCTACACGCTCAAACTTTAACTGGTTATTTATATGAAAGCGTTTGAGTTCATATTTCCTGATAAATGCCAGTAACACTAACAGCAAAAATGCATAGCCTCCATAAGCCCACCAAGTGCCGCTCCAGTGGGGGTTTACCCTAAAGGGCAGTGAAGCCCACTGTTCATTCCACACCCCATCATTGTTGCTTGATTTGACGTGCAGGGTGTAGCTGCCGGGCGGAAGGTTTGTAAACGAGGCTGTATTAAGGTGGTTGTTTTTAATCCAGGTATCATTAAACCCTTCCAGCTTGTAGGTATACTGATTTTTTTTCGGGGATGAAAAATCCAGGGATGCAAATGTAAAGGTAATGACTTTGTCTTTGTTTGAAAATTCAAGTTCGTCGCTGCTATTCGGGTTGATCTTTTCATTGATATAGGGGTTGTCTTCACTTGATTTTCGGGAAACCAAAATACTTGTTATGGCAGTATTTGGGGGGTAGGGGTTTTCCTTGATCATTTCCGGAAAAAAATGGGTGATGCCTTTGATTCCCCCAAAGAAAAGTTCGCCCTCCGGAGATTTGAAATAGGCCCCGGTATTGAATTCATTGCTCTGCAGGCCATCTTGTACATCAAAATTGCGAAATGTCTTTTCCCTGGGATTGAATTTTGAAAGCCCGTTGTTTGTACTGATCCATAAATTATTGAGATGGTCCGGCAGTACAGCGTAAATCACATTGTTGGGGAGCCCATCCCTTATTGTAAAAGTCTCAAATGTTTTTTCTTTTATATTGAATTTCGAAAGCCCGCCTGATGTTCCTATCCAAAGAAAATTTTCGGGGTCTTCAGGGTCTTTGGAAATGCATTTTATTTCGTTATTAATAAGGCTTTCCGGGTTTCCGGGCTCATTTCTCATTCTGGTGAAGACACCGGTTTTTTCATTAAAAAACAGCAAGCCGGTTTGGGTGCCTATAAGTAAGTTTCCGGGACTGATCTCGTGAATTACCAGCCGAACGGCCCGGTTGCTTTCCGGACTGGAGTTATACCGGTAGTGCACGAACTTTCCGGCTTTTTTGTCTGTTAGTTTAGACAAATGATTTATAGCCATTACCCATATATCTTTCCGGCTGTCTTCAAATACCATGGCCACGTTTTTTTGCAGCAAACCGTCAGGGTTTTGAGGGTCGTGGGTGTAGTAGCGATACGTTTCTTTACCGGAGTCATAACTGTAAAGCCCCTCTGTAGTGGCAAACCACATAAGGTTGTCAGATCCTCTTATCATGCTCCAGGCGCCCGTATTTCCAAAAGCCTTGAGCGAGTCAGAACTTTTTTCAAAACTTTTTAGGTCTTTTGTTTTCAGATCCAAACGGTATATGACGTCACTTCCAATCCATAGATACCGATCTGCCTCCTTGCATATCGACCGTACGCTGAATCCGGCAATTCTGGAGTTTGATTCCTTTTTCCTGTCAATGAGTGAAAACCTATGGGACTTTGGGTCGTAGATACTGATGCCCATACCGTTGGTTCCCACCCACAACTGTTCCGTATGATCCATGAATATGCTTGAAATGGTATTAAAAATCAAGCTTTGAGGATTAAACGGGTCGTGCTTATGGGAAATATAGGTTTTGGAACGTGTGTCAAACTGCATGAGCTCAGCGGCGGTTTCAAGCCATAAATTTCCTTTTTTATCTTTGACGATTCCTGTAATTGCGCCCCATCCATATCTGAAAACAGTATAGCGGTGCGGGAAAAATTCATAAGTCAACGTTTTGGTATCAAAAAGTACCAGACCGGAATTAGTGCCCAGCCAGAGTTTTTGTTTTTCACCCTTGATGATGGATAAAACAGCAAAGTCGCCGACCGTTTCCGGAGTTTCCGGACTTTTTACTTCAATTTGAAATTGGGTAAACCGGCCACTTTCCGTATGGAGCCGGTGAAGCCCGTTGTCTGTGCCAAGCCATATATTTTGTTCATCTTCCGCATGAATAGCCATTACCTTATTGTCTGCTAAACCGTTCCGGTCATTTTCAGAACCCTTGTAGTGAACCGTTTTCGATACCTCTAAAACATCATTTTTTACCGGTACTTTAAACAAGCCGTTATTGAAGGTGCCAATCCATAAATTTCCTACGGGATCTGATATTATGGATAAGATTTCCGACTCGTTTGCAGCTACATAATCCTGTTGCGGTAACGCAATTCTTTCAAAAGTATCTTTGGAAGCATCATACCTGTTTAAATTGCCCCGGAAGGTTCCCACCCATAAATTCCCGGTTGCATCCGAATGCATGGTTGTAATATGATTGTCATCCAGAGAGTTTTGATTGTTAGGGTCGTGGTGGTACTGCTTAATTTTCTGTCCGTCATATCTGTTGAGCCCGTCCCGGGTGCCAAACCACATAAAACCGTCCTTATCCTGGGTGATGGCAAAAACGGCATTTTGTGAAAGACCGTCATTGACACTTAAGTGTTTGAAACGGATGTTCTGAGTAAACCCAAAAAAAGGCAACAACAGTAAAAATAAAAGTATGTATGGCAGGAAACGATTCATCCGGTCTTTATTAGAAAACAGGTAAATGTTGGGGATGAATCAATACCACTATTGATTACAAGAATCTAATGTAGTAAAAATGTTTTAATTAGGAATGTTTTGTCGAAAGCTTATTTGTTTTTATTGATTTCATCAAGCAATTTTCGATTCAGTTGTTGCTCGCGTTCCAAAGTGCGATGACGGTGCAATTCAAATTCCTTTTCGAGTTCGTTAAGCTTTCTTTTTGTGTCACGGGTCACTACATTGCTGTTTTTGAATTTATAAATAAAGAAGAACAGAATAACAGTCAGGCCAATAATGATTGTCCAAACAATGCTATTGTAAGCAAATTTTGAAGTTTGAAAGCCTAAAAATGAAATTTCATTTTCCCGTTGTTCAGTTTTTGAAAGCTTTTCGTTGGTTTCTTTTAAATGGGTTTGGATAAGTCCCAGTTCGATTTGTTGAGACTCAAGCTCTCCTTGCATCTGGGCGAGGGCGGTTTTATAAACCGATATGCTATCCAGAGTACTCTGCTTAAGATTGTTTAAATCGGTTCTTTTTACAACTTTAAATTCCTGATAGTTGTTTGAACGGTTATATACTTCATCAAACTGGTTCTCTAAGGTGTTTTCAGCTTGAGAAAATCCAAATGATGTTATAAAAATAAGAATTAAAATGGGGAAAGTATTTTTTTGAAACATTTTGGGATTTATTTAAAAAACAATATACCCTATACAACAAAATTGTATTGGAATAATTGTGTGAAAAGTATAATTTTTGATATTAAACCGCAACTTTTTGCTTGACATAAGTACATTGAAGTGCACCCGACGGACATTTTTTAACTTGAGCCACGATTTTTTTTGTCTCAGCTCCTTCAAGATCAATCCAGGGAATTACGGTTGTGCGAAAAACATCAGACAATCCCTGAGCGCATTTTTCTGCGTGAATGCAAATTTTTGGGTCGTAAGTAACGGTAATTTCACCGTTGGTGAATTCATTTTCGTAGGTTTCCATAGTGGTTCAAAAATTGGGGTTATGGATTCAATTAAAAGACTTAAGTATTAACAAATAAATAATAAAAAATTAATAATATCGATATAACACACTTTTTTTTCGATAAAGTGTAGACATTTAATAGAATAAATGGATGTTATTTTTAACTCAATGCTTCTTTATAAGTGCTTAGAGCGCGTTCCCTGGCTTCTTTGTGGTTCACCATTTCATCCGGATATGTATTGGAACCAAATTCAGGAATCCATCTTTTTATGTAAGTTTTTTCCTTGTCAAACTTTTCAATCTGGGTTGTGGGGTTAAAAATCCTGAAATAAGGTGCGGCATCCACGCCACAACCGGCCACCCATTGCCAGTTGCCCACATTGGAGGCCATTTCATAATCAATCAACTTTTCAGCAAAATAGGCCTCTCCCCATCGCCAGTCGATCAAGAGGTGTTTGCATAGGAAGCTCCCAACGAGCATACGCATACGGTTGTGCATCCGGCCGGTTTTATTGAGTTGTCTCATCCCGGCATCGACCAGAGGAAAGCCTGTGTTTCCGGTTTTCCATTTTTCAAATTCGGTCTCGTTGTTGCTCCATTGAATGCGGTCATACTTTTTCTTGAAAGCCTCGGTTTGGGTTTCGGGAAAGTGATATAAAATCTGCATAAAAAACTCCCGCCAGATCAGTTCATTCCAGAAGGTCTCGTTTTTTTCGGCTACGGCCTTTTTTACAACCTGCCTAATCCCTACCGTTCCAAATCGCAGGTGCGGGCCCAACTTTGAGGTTTCGTCCTGTGCAGGGTAGTTTCTGGTTTTTTCATAATTCTGAATCAGCGTTTTACTGAGGTCATAGTCAGGCACTTTTATTGTTGACCTTACAAAACCAATGTCACTCAAAGAAATTATGGGCAATCTGGAATGCTCGATACAATTTTTTAAGTGGGGTTTGGTTTTATAAACTTTAAGTGAATGTTCTTTAAACATTTCTTTCCATTTTTTCATATAAGGCGTGTAAACCAGATAAGGTTTACCATCGTCTTTGACTATTTCGTCTTTTTCAAAAACCACGTGGTCTTTATATGTCTGAAAGCCTATGTCAATATTGCAAAGAAACACTTCAATTTCCCGGTCCCTTTTAATGGCATAGGGTTCATAGTCATGGTTTGTAATGACATTTTGAACTTTGAATTCATTTGTGATTTGTTCAAAAACGTCCAAAGGTTTTCCATGATAAATTGCAATGCTACTTCCACAGGCAACCTGAAGTTTTTTACGCATTGATTGAATGTTGTGGTAAATGAAAGTAACTCGGGCATCGTCTTTAGGGAGTTGTTCTAAGATTTCGGTATCAAAAATAAAAATGGGCAATACTGGATATTTTCCGTTAAGGGCTTTAAAGAAACCTACGTTGTCATCCAATCGTAAATCTCTTCGGAACCAGAAAATGTTTACTTTTTTTTGCATCTTTAGTTTTTGTATTCACCGAAAAGTTCGATGAGTTTTTTTCTTCTGTATTCAAATATTTCGTTGAGTTTTGGTTTGACAATGAAGGGGTGTACCATTTGGCCCAAAATTCCCAGGGGAAGCTTATAATCCACAATGTCTTCCATCTCAACACCACCGTAGATTTCCTTTATAAAATGCTTGTGATGCCACAAGACATAAGGTCCAAACCGTTGTTCATCCACAAAATATTCTTTGTCTTTAACATGGGTAATTTCAGTGATCCATTTGGTTTTAATGCCCATAATTGGAGTGACGATGTATTGAATAATCTGGCCCGGATACATCGGTCGGTCTGCCCCGGACAAAATATTGAAGCCCATATAATCTGGCGTGATGGTTTTCAGGTTCCCCGGATTGGACAAAAACCCCCAGCCTTCGTCCAAAGAAATGGGTAAGTTTTGTTTCGCGTGAAGTGTATAGATTTTCATTATTGTTGTTTAACAGATAATATTCAAAATTAAACAAAGTGATTTTTAAAAACTCTATTTAAGCTTTTATTAACACTAAATGCTTTGTTAAATATTTACCTTAGACGCTACTAATAACACTTTAAAAAACCAATGTAAAATGAAAAAAATTACACTATTATTTTCGGCTTTATTTGTTTGTGCATTCACCTATGCACAAGTGACTGCGCCTGCTGCCAGTCCGTTTTCAAAAATTGAAGCAGAAGTGGGTCTTACCGAAGTAACTGTTGAGTATTCAAGGCCAAGTATAAAAGGCCGGACCATCTTTGGTGATTTGGTGCCTTATGGAAAAATATGGAGGACAGGAGCAAATGCACGAACCAAAATCACTTTCAGCAACGATGTGGTGGTTCACGGCAACGAATTGAAAAAAGGAACTTACGGTCTGTTGACCATTCCTAACCAAAACCAATGGGATATCGTTTTTTATACCGATGCAGGTGGTAGTGGTGCTCCACGTGAGTTGGACAAAAGTAAAGTAGCAGCCCGTTTTTCAGTTACTCCTGTGGTTACCTCTATGGCTAAAGAAACGTTTACGATTGAAATCGGAAACTTGACCAGTGCAGGTGCAACAATGTTTCTGGTCTGGGACAAAGTTATGGTTCCTATTAATTTTGCCGTGCCGACAGACAAAGCTGTAATGGCCAGTATAGAAAGGGCAATGAGCGGTCCGTCTGCCGCAGATTATTACACAGCTGCGATGTATTACTATGATGAAGGCAAAGACATCAAAAAAGCTAAGGAGTGGATTGACAAGGCCATGGCAGATAATGAAAACCCACCATTTTGGCAGTTGCGCAATAAATCGCTCATCTACGCAAGGGCAGGAGATAAAAAAGGGGCCATAGCTGCAGCAAGACAATCACTGGAAGCAGCTCAAAATGCAGGAAACCAAGATTATGTGAAAATGAATCAGGATTCATTAAAGGAGTGGGGAGCTAATTAGTCTCATACCACTTAATTAATATTAAAAACTCCCGTTATTTTGGGAGTTTTTTGTTTTTAACTATATTGCGGCGTCTCAAATCCCCAAGTTTATGCGCCAATTCCTTCTAGTACTTCTCATTTTCCCTTTTTTTTGTTTAGCACAAATTCCGCAATACTATGATGGAATTGATTTTTCAATAGATGGCGAAGACTTAAAAGACCAACTTGCCTTGCTAATTACCGACACCCATACACTTGACCTGATCTATACACCCGAGGTATGGAATGCATTGAAAATTTCAGACCTTGATCCTCAGAATTCTCAAAATGTTTTGTTGGTTTATGGTTACGACGATAATGATGGGGTGTATTCTACAGTCAGAAGCAGAAACAAGGATTTATCCTGTCATACTTCAGGATGTATTGGTTTGTGGAACAGGGAACACGTTTTTCCAAGATCGTTGGGTACTCCAAACCTAGGCACGTCAAATGCCGGGGCTGATATTCACGCATTACGTCCGGCAGACAGTCAACGAAACACCATAAGAAGCAACAGGCCTTTTGAGGCCGGAACAGGAGCAGCGTCATACATTACCGCTTCAGGAAATTTTTATCCCGGAGATGAATGGAAAGGCGATGTTGCCCGAATGATGATGTATATGTATTTGCGTTATCCCACCCAATGTGCAGCCACATCTGTGGGCGCAGGTTCAACCAATTATGCACCATTGGGTGATATGCCTGATATTTTTCTAATTTGGAATGCCGAAGACCCAGTTTCTGACTTTGAAATTCAACGCAACAATCATATAGAAATCGAACAAGGAAATAGAAATCCTTTTATAGACAATCCTTATCTGGCTACAATGATTTGGAATGGTCCGGATGCTGAAGATCGTT
>NZ_JCBCCK010000464.1:0-5192 GCF_059864935.1 Planktosalinus sp. | reverse complement strand
AAACGGAGCCACACAAAGGGCAACGGGAGCCACATTGTCTTCTACTGTTACCACAGTTGTACAAGTAGACGTATTCCCGTTTACGTCTGTTACGGTTAAAGTAATGGTGTTGTCACCTATATCTGCACAGGTAAAATCAGTCTGGCTGATGGTAATCGTGTCTATAGCACAATTGTCCGTACTTCCGGCTTCGATCATTGCAGCGGTGATACTGGCTTCTCCATTGGCATCAAGTTGAATGGTAAACGGGGCCACACAAAGGGCTACCGGAGCTATAGTGTCTTCTACTGTAACTACAGTTGTACAAGTGGATGCATTTCCGTTTAAGTCAGTTATGGTAAGCGTAATTATATTGTCACCAATGTCTGCACAGGTAAAGTCGGTTTTATCAATTTCAATGCTGATATATCCACACAAATCAAAACTACCGTCATCAATATCGCTTACTGTTATGGAAGCTTCTCCGTTTGCATCCAACTGAATGGTAAATGGAGGTTTACACAAAGCTGTTGGAGATGTAGCAGGGCCTGTAATGACAGTTGAGAATGCTCCTGAGGCAACAAAGTTTGAGGTCGTTCCGTTTAAAACGAAATTTTGAAGCGTACCGTTAAAATTGCCGGTTTCATCAATTAAGGTTGTAATGCCTGTATTGTTTCCACCTGCTACTCCCTGATTAAAGGTGTAGTAGGCCACCAGATTGGGTTCACTTAAGGCAATACCCTCATTGGCATCCTGAATAATCAAACATTGGACTCGGGCTTCACTCCAAATGGCCAGTTCATCAATCTCACCAACAAATACCTGTGAGCCATCGGTTCGTGAACCAATAGTCATCATATTGTTTACTCCGGTGGAAGTATCTCCTCCAAATACAGTTCCGACCTGTTGACCATTAACAAAAACATCTACGGTACTGGTTGAAGCTGTCCATCGCGCTGCGATATGGTGGGTGACTCCTAAAGTTAGTCCGGCAGAAGTTCTTACACTGTACACCGCGCCTGAAGCAGCCACGTATACATACATCTCTACCTGACCGCCAACATTGGACATACTAATGTTAAAGTAATTGTTCTGGTCCTTTTGGGCAAAAAATACACGTCTAAATCCGGGTTGTGTACCTCGCACATAGCCTTCTACAGTAATATCGTTGTTAGGAATGTCATCAAATAAAGCAGGCAAAGCTACAGTGACATGATTACTTCCTCCATTAAAATGAAGTGCATTCCCCGGGTTTTGTGCAAAGAAAAATGAAGAGCACAAGACAAAAGCAATAAGTAGGTAATTTTTTTTCATGATGTTTGGGACTATAAATTGTTTGGTTATTTCCTGGTTAAAAGTATATAAATTTTCACATCACTAAAAAATAATGTGGTAAAATAGACGCCTTGAGGTATTAATTTATAGGGTTTTACCCCAAATTTTAGCTTATTTTACCTGTTTTTTCAGTTGATAGTAAATGTCTTTTAAGTTCTGCTTTTTTTATTATTAACAAATAGCCGCTTATTCGGTAAACATCAATAAAATAAGGGCTTTAAAAAGTTTTTAGTTTCGTTTCAATTGAACATATCATCCTAATAAACCCAAGCAATTTTTAACAAAAATATAATAATTCTTTCAGTTAGAATGCATTTCATCGAAAAAATATGTTTTTCATAGATATTTTGGACAAATATATGATTTATTTTGTAGGAAAATTCAATAGTAGTACTTTTAATTAAAAAATGGCCATAGTCATTTTCAACATTTTTTTGACATATTTCCCCATTAATGAAAAAAATAACACTGTTAAAAAATAAAATTAACTTAACATTTAACAGATATTATTAACTTATTAAGTTTATTTTTTATGCTTTTTTTACCTTTTTATTAATCTTTTAGTCGTTATTTTGTCGGGTCAATAATTCTCATTAATCAGCTCCTATCGATTTAGATTTTTACTTCATTAGTTTCTTGTTTTTTTGATTCTATTTCCTAAGAAAGTTTCATTTCATTGTATTTTTTTTTAAAATAAATTGTATAATTGAAAATGAAACAGATTAAAATCAGAAATTTAATTTTTTTCAATACCCCAAACTAAAAATGAACGAAACCAGCAATCTTAAGAGGGCAAGTGCCGTGAGCACCTTTGAAATCATTGATTCTGTACCGGAAGAAGCCTATGACAACATCACCCGTTTGGCTTCATACATTTGTGAAGTTCCGGTTGCAATAATCACAATTATTGATGCTGATAAACAGTTTTATAAATCGGCCTTTGGTGCTGACTTCAAGATTACTTCTATTGAAAACTCCATTTGCTATCATACCATTCAGCAAAAATCAGATATTACAATTATTGAAAACACCCATAAAGACCCCCTCTTTAAGGACAACCCTTATGTAGTTTCAAAGCCAAATATTTCATTCTATGCAGGGGTTCCGCTTAAAACCCCTGAAAACATTCCGATAGGAACACTTTGCGTGATTGATTTTAAGCCAAATGCCCTTACCAAAAAACAAATTGAATCACTCAAATCATTAGCCCGACAAGTAGAGCAGCTTTTGAGTTTAAGAAAATCTCAAATTGAAGTTAAAAAAAGCAAAAACAGGCTACGGGACAAAACTGACAAGCTCAATAACATCATCAAAGCGACCCGTATAGGCACTTGGGAATGGAATTTAAAAACCGAAGAGGTCATTATAAATGAACGATATGCAGAGATGCTGGGCTACAGTATTAAAGATTTGACACCTTTTACCAAAGACACCTGGTTTAAACTGTTGCACCCCGAAGACCATAAACTGGCAGAAAAAGCGCTTTCAGCTTGTTTTGAAGACGACACCGATTTTTACGATTTTGAATGCCGGATGATTCACAAAAAAGGACACATTGTTTGGGTGTTTGATAGCGGAAAAGTTATTCAAAGGAACGAGCAGGGAGAGCCCTTGCTGGTAATGGGAACCCATAGAGACATTACCAAAAATAAAACTACTGAAATCAGGCTTCAAAATATTACAGACAACATCCCCGGTGTGGTGTTCAGGTATTTTAGAAATTCAAAGGGCAATGACAAATTGGTTCAATTAAGCAAGGGAGCCCTTGAGGTTTGGGGCTACACCCCCGAAGAAATCATGGAAGACAATATGCTGGTGTGGAACAGAGTTCATTATGATGATGTAAAATCATTGATAAAGTCCATAGAAAAAGCCTACAACAATTTTGCTTACTGGTCGCACGAGTGGCGCTACCTGCACCCTAACGGAGAAACCCGATGGCAAAAAGGTTTCGGTAATCCAACAAGAACTGGCACAAACACTATTATCTGGGACTGCTTTACCCATGACATTACCGAAAGAAAAAAAACAGACAGTATCATCAAATACAATGAAAAGAGGTTCAAAGCCCTTGTTCAGGAAGGTTCAGACTTTATCTCAATCCTTGACCGTGATGGCTTCTACATTTATATTAGCCCTACCTCACAAAGGTTGATGGGCTTTACTTCGGAGGACTTGCTTGGCAAAAACGTAAAAGAGTTTGTACACCCTGATGATTGGCAGGAACTGTCTGACAATTTCAAATTGCTCAAAGAACAAAAACAAATTTCAACAAAACCATTCCGGTATAAAAACAGCAATAATGAATGGCGCTGGATTGAAACAACAGCTACCAATCTATTAAGGGACCCGGCCATTGAAGGCATAGTCACCAATTCCAGGGATGTTACTGAACACATCATCTATGAAAATGAGTTACAGGAAAGCAACGAGCGGTATAATTTAGTCAATAAAGCCACAAACGACGCTATTTATGACTGGGATATCGTGAATGACAACTTTTACTGGGGTGATGGTTTGGAAAGGTTGTTTGGGCATAATTATTCAGACAAAGTATTTCGATTGCAAGATTGGAGCAACCTCACCCACCATCAAGATTCAAAAAGTCACCAAAAACGCTGGGAAAATTTCTTTAGCGATAAAAACCAAAACACATGGAAAGACGGGTTTCGGTTTTTAAAAGCTGACGGCTCTTATGCCTATGTTGAAGAAAACGGTTTTATCATTAGGGATTCCAAAGGAAAACCCATCAGAATGATAGGCGCATTGAGAGACAAAACAGCTTCAAAAATAAATGAGTTGCAACAACAGCTTGAATTTAAACTGGCAAACTTTTTTAAAGAGCGTGACAACAAATTGGATCAAACACTCGATGAAGTTTTAAATTATCTAATCAAATTTACAGAATTTGACACCGTTGAAATCTGGCTCACCAACACCAACAAAACACACCTCAACCTGTTTAAAGCATATAAACAAAATAAAACCGGCAAAGCCTTTTATAAAGCATCCAAACATATTACTAAATTTGAAAAAGGCGAAGGCTTTCCCGGAACCATCTGGAAGTCAAATACTATTCAGGTTTTGGACAATATTGACTCCAATAAAAAATTCATCAGGCAAGACGCGGCAAAAATTTCAGGCCTGAAGTCTGCATTGGGCATCCCGCTGACACACAACCAAAACACTATAGGCGTATTGGTTTTTGCCGGTAAATTGCCTTCAAAAAATATTAAGGAGGAAATCAATATACTTGAACCCCTTGGTCAATATCTGGGTGCGGAAATCAAACGTAAACAACAGGAAGAAGAAACACAACTGTTTTTTGACAACTCTCCGGAAATCATGGCTGTGGCGGGCCCCAATGGCTATTTCACTAAGGTCAACCAGGCTTTTTCTGATATATTGGGCTATCCCAGTGAAGAAATCACCTCTCAACCCTTTACAAATTTTATACACCCCGACGATTTAAATCAAACAAACAAAGAATATACAGAAACCATAAGCGGTAAGAGACTCGCCAACAATTTTATCAATCGCTACCGAACCAAAACAGGAGAGTACCGCTGGATTTCCTGGAGTTCATCTGAAGTATATGGTGAAGACAATTTTGCCTATGCCTACGGAAAAGACATCACCGATTTGATTGAGTTGCAACGGCTGTTTGAGAACACCGCTAAACTGGCAAATATAGGAAGTTGGGAACTCGACTTAAGAGATTCGGCAGGAGCAGACAACCTGTACTGGAGTGCTATGACTCTTGAAGTTATGGAGGTTGATAAGCACTACAATCCCAACAACTCTGCCGGACTTGAATTTTTTATTGGAGAACACAAACGCAACCTCTCAAAAGCGGTTCAAAACCTCATTAAAACCGG
>NZ_JCBCCK010000398.1:0-1286 GCF_059864935.1 Planktosalinus sp. | reverse complement strand
TGAGATATTTTAGTTTTGAGCTGGGTTTGCTTGCTTTTTTGGCTTTGAGTTCTAGGGCTTTTTGCATCCAGTTTTGTGCGGCGGCTTGCCAGTCTTTGATTGGAGTCTTACCTCCTATCATCCATCCGGTGGCTTTGTTGTGGTTGTAAAATTTTTCGGCCTCGGTTTGTAATTGCTTTTCCGTAAGTTGGTTTTGAAATTCATTTTTAAAAAAAATTATGACTTCTTCTTTTTTTATGTTTATTACTGTTTTAACATGTTTATCATGTTTTATATAAGGTACTAATGCTTGTCCCACAACTTGTCCCGGTACTTGTTCACTACTTGTATCAAATTTGAGCAACTTGATTTTGCTTCCTTTGTATGGATTGTGCGATGGTAGATATTTGATATATCCCCAATGGTCGAGTTGCTTGAGGCACCGATGGTACGTTGCCTTGGAACCGATTTTTGAGAGCTTCATTATTTCCTCGCGGTTGATGTAAAAGGTTTCCGGGAACCGGTTGAGGTTGCCCAGCTGGAACAGCGAGAAATACAAGCTGATGTGTGTGGGGTTCAGCCGTGAGTCTTTGTAGAATTTTGTGAATATGGCATTCATCTGTTTGATGTAGTTCATTCTTCATCATTATTCCGCATTACTGATTTTGTTATCCTCCATCATTTTATCGATTTCCTCAACATCGTAGTAAAGGATGCCTCCAATTTTTGTGTAACTAAGTGTGCCATTATCTCGCAGGGTCTGCAGCGTGCTATGACTTACTTGAAGCAGTTTTCTTACCTCTCTGTTTTTAATCCACTTGGTCTTTACGGTTTTTTCTTTGGCCATCAGGAGTCTGAGTTCGTTAATGACATCTTCCTTGAATTGGTCGAGGTCTGCCTGGGTGATGATAGGTGTTCCCATGGTTCATTTTTTTTTAAAAAGCCGGGAAGGGGGATATCAGCTTTTGACTGCGACCCGGCTTAGGGTTCATAGAATGGTTTGACTTTCGTATTGCAAACTTGCTAAGATGTGACGGGTATTTTTCGTAAGGTGACCGGAGGTCGGGTGTTTTTTTAACAAATAAATTTTGAATTCGTGTGAGGCACTGAAAAATGGGGATGTTTGAGAATATAGGTGTTTAGCTGTTTATTTAAGAAAAGGTATGGAGTCAAGACAATGAGGAGGAAATCATAAGTTTTGGTATGATTTGTATTGATTTTTCGTAAGATGACCGGAGGTCGGGTGTTTTTTTAACAAGTACCCAACCTTCAGTAAACTTTCGGTTGGCGATGCAAATTTCAAATAC
>NZ_JCBCCK010000104.1:0-5034 GCF_059864935.1 Planktosalinus sp. | reverse complement strand
CTCCGTCACCACCCAAAGCCGGGACTTTTTTCTGGATGACTTCTTCAGCAGCTTCTTTAAGACTTAACCCTTTGTACTCCATCAAAGCTGAAATATCATGTGCCACTACTGCTCTTATAAAAAATTCTCCCCAGCCGGTAGATGAAACTGCGCAGGTTTCATTGTTTGCATAAGTTCCTGCGCCGATTATTGGGGCATCGCCAATGCGGTTCCATTTTTTGTTGGTCATGCCGCCTGTGGATGTGCCTGCAGCAAGGTTGCCGTGTTTATCTAAAGCCGCTGCGCCCACAGTGCCAAATTTAGAATCTTTAATCTCAGGGTTTACAGAAGCTATTTTTCCGTCGTGGTCGAGTTTGGTTTTTTCAGAATCTTTGATGCGTTGTAAAGAACGGAAGCGATTTTCGGTAAAGAAATAAGAAGGGTCAACCAATTCAATGCCCTTTTCAGAGGCAAACTGTTCGGCCCCTTCACCACTCAGCATGACGTGAGGCGAATCGGTCATTACTTTAATGGCCAAATCAATGGGGTTTTTTACACGGGTCACTCCGCTCACTGCTCCTGCATCAAGTGTATTCCCCACCATTACCGAGGCATCGAGTTCGTTGGTTTCATGATGTGTGAAAACAGCACCTTTCCCGGCATTGAATAACGGGGAGTCTTCCATTATTTTAATGGTTTCTGCTATGGCTTCAAGACTTGTTCCTCCATTTTCCAATATATAGTGGCCGGTTCTGACCGCTCTTTCTAAAATTTCCTTGTATGCAACTTCCAGTGAATCACTCATGTTTTCTTTTAAAATGGTTCCGGCACCTCCATGGAGGATAATTCCAAATTCACTTTTTTGAGCACTTATGTCAGAATTTGACGTTTTTTCATCGATATTATCACTCACTTTATCGTTACAAGCGACAAAAAGAATCAAAAAAAGTGTTAAAATTTTAATGTTTTTCATAAATAATTGATTTGAATTCCAAAGTTAACAATTCTGCATAAATACTGCTGTTTTCAAATGTCAATGTCGTAAGAATTGTAAGAATAAAGTAGTACAAAATGGGATAAAAACCGACGAAATACATAAAAAACAGGATTAAATGTAAATTGTATTGTTTTTTTACCTACATTTGAAATGTGTTAATTCCCAAAGTTAATACAAATTAAGTTCCCAAACTTAACCTACTTACTATGAAAACAAAATTACACGGACTCTTAGTCCTAACGGCACTTGTACTCTTTACATCTTGCTCAAAAGATGAAATAGACCAAAATGATGCTATTAACTATGAAATTGACCTGAATATTGTTCTTAAGAATGATACACAAATGTCAAATGAAATTCTAAACCTTGTAAATGCCCACAGGGCATCTATTGGTTTAAACCCTTTGATTATGGATCAGGCTTATGCTTCTGCATATGCAGTTGACCATACCGATTACATGATTTCTTTAAGTCAAATTAACCATCACAACTTTCACGTTCGTTCTGAAGGCATGAAAAGCAGAGGCGCCGTAAGGGTTGGCGAAAATGTGGCTTATGGTTATACTGACGCAGAATCTGTAGTTTTCGGATGGCTAAACAGCCCTTCTCACAGAGAAATTATTGAAGGAAACTACACCCACAGCGGATTTGGGGTTTTCCAAAATGAACAAGGGCGTTTCTTTTTCACCCAATTATTTTATTTGAAATAAACTACTTCTTTTTTTGTCCCAAGTTTTTTGAATAGCAAGATTTCCTGTATTTTTACATAAACTTTAAAAGTACAGGAAATGGCTATTCTACCCCCTTTTAATCTCAATCAATGGATTGAAGAAAACAGAGACCTCCTCAGACCCCCTGTAGGAAACAAAAATCTTTACAAAGATGCCGGTGACTATATCGTAATGATTGTAGGAGGGCCTAATGCCCGAAAGGATTATCACTATAACGAAACCGAAGAACTTTTCTATCAGCTAGAAGGCTCAATTAAAGTGATTATTCAGGAAGATGGTCAACGTAAAGAAATGGAACTTCACGCCGGTGATATGTACCTTCACCCAGCAAAAGTACCGCACTCTCCCGCAAGAAGCGCCGGATCTATTGGTCTTGTAATTGAAAGAAAACGAACCGGGAAAGGATATACAGACGGCCTGCTTTGGTTTTGTGACAATTGCAATCACAAAATTCACGAAGTCTATTTTGAACTCCATGATGTAGAAAAAGATTTTCTGCCACACTTCAAGACTTTTTACAATTCTAAAGACTTACGCACTTGTAAAAAATGCGGCACTATGATGGAAACAGACCCGAGATTTACAAGTTCAGATTAATATTTTATCTACCGGATTTCCTTTTCTTTAGGGTGTGAAATTCATACCTTCGCAACATATTATTTAATTTTTCAGATACTACAATTATGTCAAAAACAGCTGCTGCTTTCGGTTTGCACGAAGCGTTGGAACAACTTGAAATCAAAGATACAAACTTAGGAACATCAACAGGTTCCAACTGGTTTTCTTCAGGCGAAGCACTTTCATCGTTTTCTCCCGTTGACGGGGAATTGATTGGAAAGGTAAAAACCACTACTCAGGAAGATTACAATCAAGTAATGCAATCAGCCACCGAAGCTTTTAAGTCATGGCGATTAAAACCTGCTCCTCTAAGAGGTGAAATCGTGCGTCAGTTTGGGGATGAGTTGCGCCGCTTAAAAGAACCGCTCGGAAAACTGGTCTCTTACGAAATGGGAAAATCCTATCAGGAAGGACTGGGCGAGGTTCAGGAAATGATTGACATCTGTGATTTTGCCGTTGGACTTTCACGACAGCTACACGGACTTACGATGCACAGCGAGCGACCCGGGCACAGAATGTATGAACAATACCATCCACTTGGGGTTGTGGGAATCATCTCTGCGTTTAACTTTCCGGTGGCAGTATGGGCATGGAACACGGCTTTGGCCTGGGTTTGTGGTGACGTTTGTGTTTGGAAACCGAGTGAAAAAGCACCGCTTTGTGGTGTAGCTTGCCAGATTATAGCAGCAAGAGTATTTAAAAGCAATGATTTGCCCGAAGGTATTTCCTGCCTCATTAATGGTGATTACCGTGTGGGAGAAATGATGACTACTGATAAGCGAGTTCCTTTAATTTCTGCAACCGGTTCAACCCGTATGGGAAAAATTGTCGGCAAAACCGTAGCCGAACGTCTTGGAAAAACCCTATTGGAATTGGGGGGAAATAATGCCATTATTGTAACTCCAGATGCTGACATTAAGATGACCATAATCGGTGCTGTGTTTGGTGCTGTGGGAACTGCCGGACAACGCTGTACATCAACAAGAAGAATCATTATTCACGAATCGAGATATGAGCAGGTTAAAGATGCCATTGTTGGCGCTTACAAGCAGCTTCGCATAGGAAACCCATTAGATCAAAACAACCATGTGGGGCCACTTATCGATACCGATGCCGTAAAAATGTACAACGAAGCACTGAAAAGAGTAGTTGCTGAAGGCGGAAAAATTTTAGTTGAAGGCGGCGTGCTTGAAGGCGAAGGTTATGAAAGCGGTTGCTACGTAAAACCTGCAATTGCCGAAGCTGAAAATCACTTTAAAATCGTGCAGCACGAAACTTTTGCACCTGTGTTGTATTTGCTGAAATACAGCGGTGATGTGCATAATGCCATCGAAATCCAAAATGGCGTCAACCAGGGATTATCATCGGCAATTATGACCAACAACCTGCGTGAAGCTGAAGCCTTTTTATCTCATGCAGGAAGTGACTGTGGCATTGCCAATGTCAACATCGGGACTTCAGGAGCTGAAATTGGTGGTGCTTTTGGTGGTGAAAAAGAAACCGGTGGCGGCCGTGAAAGCGGTAGTGATGCCTGGAAGATTTATATGAGAAGACAGACAAATACCATTAACTATACCACAGAGTTGCCTTTAGCGCAGGGAATTAAGTTTGATTTGTAAAACTTATTAAAGTCAATATATTACAAAACCTCCTCATTTTGAGGAGGTTTTTGTTTTAAAATTAAAAAACCGAGCTTTTTTCAGTAAAATTTGATCTACCCTACAATAAGATGTCACTAAATCCTCTAATTTTGAAATAAATAAATTCAATTATGAAAAGCCTGCTCTATATTGCATTTGTTTTTATGGTATTTAGCTGTAACCAAAATGATGACGTTGCTTGTACTTTGGAAGCGAGAGCAGGACTGAACGTTACGGTTAAGGACGCCTCAACAAATAATTATTTGGGTATAGGAGCCATAGTTGTCGCAACTGACGGCAATTATTCTGAAACCCTTGAGTATATGGAGGGAGTTATACCCACTTTTGCAGGTGCTTGGGAAAGAGCGGGAAATTATATTTTAACCGTTTCAAGTGAGGGCTATGTGACTTATGTTTCAGAAATTGTTATCGTTACTTCAGACGAGTGTCATGTAATTCCACAGCTGATTGAGGTAACGCTTCAACCGGAATGATTAAAATCTGTAACCAATGCCCAAACCGGCGTGAAACTCGATAGCCTGAAAGCGTTCTTGTACTTCTTCGCTAAAGTTTCTGCCAATACTTCCGTATATAGAAACAATAAACGAATTACTAAAATTCCATTTATAGCCGGAACCCAGGCCGATGATAAAGGAATTCATATCTACAGTAACCTGTTCAATCATAGGAGGGAAAAAATCATTATTTCTAATTTCTTCTTCAAATTCTCCAAAACGATATTTGACAAAGGGGTTGAAATACAAACCTGAGCCCGGATTTTCAGTTCCAAAGTAGTAATTATAACCTAATTTCATACTACTTGTATTGAACTTTTTGGAGCCTTCTTCACTGTAAAAATTAATGCGGTCGTTGATCATTAATTCAACATCAACTGACTGGCTGTAATCAAAAAGATACTCATAACCAATTTCTACTGATGCAATGGCAATCACATTGGCAATGTTAAGTTTGATTTCGTTATTTGGGAACTCTTGTGCAGAAAGGTTTAAAGAAAAAATTAAAACAGCAAGTAGAAGGACAGTTTTCTTCATTGGAGTGGGTTTAGAAT
>NZ_JCBCCK010000393.1:0-1172 GCF_059864935.1 Planktosalinus sp. | reverse complement strand
AACGAACTGATAAAAGGAGTTATCTTGTTTTTTGCCATAGGGCTGTTGTATTTTATTGCCACTGTTTTAATTGAGCATTTTTTGTGGCTGTCACAAGCCGGCAGGACGATTTTGTTTTGGTTGTTTGTTGTAGTTGAAGTTATTCTATTTGGAAGATTTATAGCCTTTCCAATTGCAAAACTTTTAAAATTAAAGGAAGGAATAGACTTCTCTCAAGCTTCAAAAATAATCGGCAATCATTTTCCTGAAGTCAGCGACAAATTGCTTAACGTACTTCAGCTTAAGGAAAGCAAACAAGAATCGGAACTTTTGCTGGCAAGCATCGAGCAGAAGTCAAGGGAATTGCAACCCATCCCTTTTGTAAACGCTGTTGATTTTAAACACAATCTCAGGTATCTGAAGTATGCGGCAATACCAGTTGTGATAATACTTTTGTTGATTTTGACGGGAAATATCAGTATAATCTCAGGAAGTTATGAACGCGTGGTTAACTATAAAATAGCTTATGAACCCCCCGCGCCATTTAGTTTTTTTGTTGTAAACGAAAAACTGGAAGCATTAGAAAACAAACCATTTGTTTTAAACGTAAAAGTTGCCGGAGATGTTATTCCAGAAACAGCGGTCATAATTTTTAACAATGAAACCTATTTTCTGCAGCAAACCGCAAGGGGTGAATTTCAATACACCTTTACCAGACCTATAGAAAACATTAACTTCAGGCTTCAGGCCAATGCGGTGACCTCGAGACCCTATACGCTTGAAGTCATAAAGGTGCCCACGCTTCTGTCGTTTGAAATGGAGTTGCAGTACCCAAGATACACTCAAAAAGCCGCCGAAACATTAAAAAGCACCGGTAATGCCACCGTGCCCGAGGGAACCAGAATCAATTGGAAACTCAACACCCGCGAAACCAAAAACGTAAAACTCAAAACTGACGATTCCATTATTGATTTTAAAAAAGAAACCCCTTATTTTGTGTTTTCAAAACCTGTTTATTCAAAGTTGGATTACACCATTTCTACTTCAAACGAACTGTTGAATGACTATGAAAACCTGAATTTTTCAATTAATGTTATCAGAGATCAACACCCTGAAATTGTTGTGGATTCCAGGCAAGACACCCTTAACAGCCAAATCACCTATTTTTTTGGAAGGGTTTCAGACGATTACGG
>NZ_JCBCCK010000310.1:0-8200 GCF_059864935.1 Planktosalinus sp. | reverse complement strand
ATGGGAACTATGGTTATAAACCAGTTGGCAAATTGCACCCAACTGAGATTGGTGAGTGAAAAGAATTCTGTAGGTAAAGCAGCTTGAATGGCTTCCCAGCCACCCAGTTTAAAGTAGGCAATGGGTATTCCCACGAAAATTAGCCCAATCATCAGTATAGCCCATTGAAAGGTGTCTGTGTAAATCACGGCTTTTATGCCACCAAAAACAGTATAAACAACTGCCACGGCTCCCATAATGTATAAACCATGAGTCAAATCCAATTCAGGAAATGTGCCGACGGCCAATTTTGCCCCTGCCAGTAATTGTGAAGATGTAAACCCTAAATAACCAATAAATGAGATAATGCCGGCAACCAGTGCAACACTTGCGCCGTAATTTTCTTTTAAAAGTTGTGGAAATGTGAGAAATTTAAACCGGTGCCCTTTGTCAATCACTTTTGGAATCAGCAGAACAGCACTCAGCCATGCGCCAATCAAACCGGTGAATAGCATCCACGAACCCGAAAGACCCATGACAAAACCAAGTCCGCCCAAGCCTATTGAAAATCCGCCGCCCACATCAGTAGCCACTACTGAAAGGCCCACGTGCAGGCTGCCCATATTCCTTCCGCCCACATAATAATCGTTGGTGCTTTTGTTTTTTAGGTAGAAATAAAACCCAATTCCAAGAACCAGGATCAGGTAAATGACAAACACTAAAATGTCTAAAAAAGGCATGACCTATTTTTTTAGCCGCTTTGCGCTTCATAGCTACAAGCGACGAAGCCGCTTTGCACTTCTTAGCTTCTAGCGTCAAAGCTGCGTTGCGTATCCAAGCTACAAGCGACGAAGCCGCTTTGCGCTTCATAGCTTCTAGCGACGAAGCCGCATTTCCAGGTATTTGTTGGTAAAACCAAGCTTTTCGTAAAGTTTTTTTGCGGGATTATCGGGCTCAACGTGCAGGGCAATGTCGCCCTCTGCAATAGTGATGGCTTTTTCCATCAAAGCCTTGCCGATGCCTTTGCCTCGGGTTTTTTCGTGAACAGCGATATAAACCAGAATATTATCGGGAATATAGCCTGACATTCCGGTTTGGTTGATGATGGTAGCCCCAAGAATTTCATCTTTCTCTTTAACTACCAATGCAAAACCGCCAAATGATTTTAGCTTTTCCATGGTGGCAAATTCCAAACAGCTTAAAATATGCTCTTTGGGGTCGCCGTATTGGTCGAGATGTTTAAATAAGAAATCAACAATCTCCTGTTTCTCATTTGCATCGGGTTTAATAGTACTATTGTAGATTTTAAACGAGTGCATTTGAATGTGGTTTTTTATGCGTTTTCCTGATCTCTCAAGCCTTGAATATATGAGGCTTTCTGAACTTCACGTCTTCTTTTAACAGACTTTTTGGTAAACTGCTGGTTTTCTCTCAGCTTTTGAAGGACTTTAGTGTTTCTGAACTTGTTTTTCATACGCTTTAAAGCGCGTTCAATGTTTTCTCCGTCCTGTACTTTTACTTTTAGCATAATTATTTTTAAAGATTATAAAGGGTTATATGTCACGCAACAAACCCCTGATTATTTTCAAAAACTGATAAGTGATTATCGTCGAGCAGACCCAGCTCTAAATATTAGCAGTTAATTTTGAGCCGCAAAGGTACAAATACTTGATAAGATTTCCACATAATTGTCAAAGAAGTGAAAAATAAAAGGAATTCTGCCTGCTATTTCCAGAAAGGAAGCCGTTTTATGATTGAAAATCAGCTTTGCAATAAACCAAAATTTATCAAAACACCTGGTTTCATAAAAGTTGTGAATAACAATTTTAGCAGAACTGCATTAGTTTTTCTTAATTTGCAAAAACTATTTTCGGAACACCAAATACCTTTAATGAGTCAGCATCAACTTTACATATCACTGGGCGGCAATATGGGCGACAAGTTTTTGCATCTGCAAAAAGGGGTCGACGCTATCTTTGAAGAAATTGGTTCTATTGAAAAAATTTCTCCGGTCTATGAAACCGCCTCCTGGGGATTTGAAGCCGACTCATTTCTGAATGCTGCAATTCTTGTTCAGACCAATTTTAAAGTGGATGAGGTGTTGGCAAAAATCCTAGCGATAGAAATAAAATTGGGCAGAAGCCGAAAACAAACAACAGATTATGAATCCAGAATCATCGATATCGATATTTTATATTTTGATGAATTAGAATTCATTTCTGAAAACTTGCAAGTTCCCCACCCGAAAATCCAGGAAAGACGCTTTGTTTTACAACCCTTAAATGACATTGCGCCTGAAGTGATTCACCCGGTTTTAAAGAAGTCAACTTCACAATTGCTTGCCAAATGTACTGATGACACCGAAATTCACAAATTACAGCGATGGTTAAAAAACCCTGTTACCGTTTTTGACTTGGCACGATTTAACTATATGGCTATTGAAGGAAATATCGGTGCAGGCAAAACAACTTTGGCCGAAACCATTTCAAATGATTTTAATGCCAAACTTGTTCTGGAACGCTTTGCTGACAATCCTTTTTTGCCCAAGTTCTATGAAGACAAAAGCCGCTATGCCTTTCCGCTTGAAATGTCTTTTCTGGCCGACCGCTACCAACAGGTGCACGATGATCTGGGCCAGCTGGACCTGTTTAAAGACTTTATCGTGGCCGATTATGATATTTACAAATCACTTATTTTCGCTAAAGTCACCCTGCAGGAAGAAGAGTTTAAATTGTATCGCCGACTTTTTGAACTGATGTATAAAGACATCAAACGCCCGGAATTGTATGTGTTTTTATTTCAATCCACCGAAAAACTGATTGAAAACATCAAGAAAAGGGGCAGGGATTATGAGCAAACCATATCAGCCGATTATCTGGAGTCCATCCAAAAAGGCTACCTAGACTTTATCAAGGCGCAGCCTAAAAACCAAATCAAAATCATCGACATCACCGAACTGGATTTTGTCAAAAACCGAAAAGATTATCTGGAGGTTTTAAGGCAGGTTTCTTCATAATCCAAAGCCAATCCGCGAAAATCAGTTTAATCCGCGTCATCTGCGTGCTATTAAAGTTGATTACTTCATATGCCAAATCGCAAAAGGGTTCAATGAACTTTCTTTAGCTTCGAAAACAAATCCCAAACCACCACACCGGCACTTACGGCAATATTCAGCGAATGTTTGGTGCCGTACTGCGGGATTTCAACAACAGCATCTGAAGCATCCACCACTTCCTGGGCCACACCTTTTACTTCATTGCCAAATACCACGGCATATTTTTGAGATTTCAGGGGTAAAAATGTATCGAGCATCACCGCTTTTTCAGCTTGTTCAATGGCCAGTACTTTTACATTTTCAGATTTTAGATTTTGCACCACATCAAGAGTGTTTTCGGCATATTCCCAGTCAACGGTTTCGGTGGCACCGAGTGCTGTTTTGTGAATGTCTTTGTGCGGCGGTCGCGCCGTAATGCCGCAGAGGTATATCTTCTCGATAAGAAAAGCATCGGCTGTTCTGAAAACAGAACCAATGTTGTTTAAACTCCTGATGTTGTCCAGTATGACAATCAAAGGTAGTTTTTCTACTTTTTTAAATTCGCTTTCACTTAAGCGGGGCAGTTCTTCGTTCTTTAATTTTCTGTTGCTCATGAATGCAAAAGTAAGATTTTATATATTTGTCTTATTCCACATTCTCAATTTCAGCAAAATTTTCAACTTGTTGTTTTAAAAAATGGAGTATGGTGATGGCATCTTTTTTTGCGATATCACTGAACTCCGGGTGAGTTTCACAATAGTATAGAAAATCATAAACCTTTTCCGGGGCGATGCCGAATTGTTCAATGATATAATTTTCAGGAAATTTTTCAAGGACACTTTCGATTTGTTGATTTTTCTTATCTAATTCAACCCGCATTTTTAACATTTTAGCCCTGCCGGAAATCGTGTTGATCAAGGGATCCAGAAAACCGGACTGCGCAGTTTTTAACTGCCTTTCTGATTGCGTCAAAACCCTGATTTCCTTGTCAATGATTCCAAGAGAAAGTGCAGTGACAACAGGCTGGGTGGTTATGGAGCCCGCATCTTTTTCCAAATTGCCTGTAAGGCTATGGTTTTTTAAGAAAATTTCATCCAATTGGTTGGTGAGTTCCTGTAGTTCAATGACTATGGTTTTTGAAACAAAATGTTCAATAGAAACCACAATTTTCCTATTGACAAACTGAATGGATGAAGTGGTTAAAGTATCGCCTATCGATACCGGTATTTTAAACCTTCCTTCCAGGTCTGTTAATGTGCCTCTGGAGGTAGAGAGATTGAACACATGAATGTTTTCTATGTCTTCATTCGTGTCATAGGTTACTTTTCCATCCAGCATAAATTGCTGCGCAGAGGTGTTAAAAAAAGTCAGGCAAAAACACAGGCCACAAAGTAAATTTTTCAGCAGGATACAGGTTGTTTAGTGTTTCAAAGTAAATTGTTATTCCTTTATATGAGTATTAACGTTATCATAAAATCATTTTTAAAATGAATAATCACAATCAAATTGCTCCCCCTCTCCGGTTACTGAGCGAAGTCGAAGTGTGGAGAGGGGGTAAGGGGGGTGAGGCATATTATTGTTGATAAAAACTCAATAAAAAAGGAATAGCTATTTTAAAAACCCAAAGCGATTTTTTACCTTAGCTTGTTATAGAAAGATGTGAACATGGCCAAGAAAGAAACCCCTTTAATGAAGCAGTACAACACCATCAAGGCTAAGTATCCTGACGCTTTGCTGCTTTTTCGCGTTGGGGATTTTTATGAAACTTTCGGCGAAGATGCCGTGCGTGCAGCGCGAATTTTAAACATTACGTTGACAGCGAGAAACAACGGCGGCGATCAAACCGAGCTGGCCGGTTTTCCACATCATTCTTTAAATACTTATTTGCCCAAACTGGTCAAAGCCGGTTGCCGTGTGGCCATTTGCGACCAGTTGGAAGACCCTAAGCAAACCAAAACTATTGTGAAGCGCGGCGTTACTGAGTTGGTAACTCCCGGTGTGGCACTCAACGACGACATACTCCAGTCAAAAAGCAACAACTTTCTGGCAGCCCTGCATTTTGGAAAAGAAAACATTGGGGTTTCATTTCTCGATGTTTCCACAGGTGAGTTTTTAACTTCAGAAGGCGATGAAGCCTATATTGACAAGTTGTTGCAAAATTTCCAACCCAGTGAGCTGCTCATTCAAAAGCAGAAAAAGAAAGATTTTTTCAATGCCTTTGGCACCGATTTTCATTTGTTTTATCTGGAAGACTGGGTGTTTCAGGAAGATTATGCCGTTGAAACGCTCAACAAGCATTTTAACACTAAATCACTAAAAGGGTTTGGGGTGGACCATTTAGAACACGGCATCATTGCTTCAGGCGTGGTACTGCATTATTTAAGCGAAACCCGTCACAACAAACTCAATCATATCAGCCAACTGCAACGCATTGCCGAAGATGCCTATGTGTGGATGGACCGTTTTACCATTCGCAACCTGGAACTGTACTTTTCTTCTGCGCAAAATGCGGTAACGCTGTTGCAGGTCATTGACAAGACCATTTCAGCTATGGGTGGTCGGTTGCTCAAACGCTGGCTGGCTTTGCCGCTTAAAAACAGCGGTAAAATCATTGAACGTCACGAGGTGGTGAGCTTTCTGCTTGACCATCCCGCTTTACTGCAAAAAATTCAGCAGCACATCAGGCATATTGGCGATTTGGAACGCCTCATTTCCAAAGTGGCCACGGCCAAAGTCAATCCCAGGGAAATCATTCAGTTGAAAAATTCGCTGGAAGCGATAGTTCCCATTAAGCAACTGGCGTTGAATTCCGATATTGAGGCACTCAAAATCATCGGTGAGCAACTGCATGGGTGTGACAGCTTACGCGAAAAAATAAAAGAGACCCTCAATGAGGAGGCTCCGGTAAATATTTTAAAAGGAAATTCCATTGCCAAAGGATTTTCTGAACCTCTTGACGAATTGCGTTCTATTTCCAAAGGGGGCAAGCAATACCTCGACAATATGCTGGAACGCGAAACCAAACGCACCGGCATCACTTCGCTGAAAATTGCTTCAAACAATGTGTTTGGTTATTACATCGAAGTGCGTAATACCCACAAAGATAAAGTTCCAGACGACTGGATCAGAAAACAAACCCTGGTCAATGCCGAGCGTTACATCACCGAAGAGCTTAAAGAATATGAAAACAAAATCCTGGGAGCCGAAGAAAAAATACTGGCGCTTGAACAGGAGTTGTTTGCAAAATTGGTGGAAACCATTTCAGGATACATTCCGCAGGTGCAGCAAAATGCTTCCCTGATTGCCCGTTTGGACTGCCTGTGTTCTTTTGCGCAACATGCTTCCGAAAACAACTACACCCGGCCTTTACTGGACGATAGTTTTGAAATTGACATCAAAGACGGTCGCCATCCGGTGATTGAAAAGCAACTTCCGGTGGACGAGCCTTATATTGCCAACGATGTTTTTCTCGACCGCGACGAGCAGCAAATCATTATGATAACCGGACCCAATATGAGCGGTAAATCGGCCATAATCAGGCAAACGGCACTTATTGTTTTATTAGCGCAGATTGGGAGTTTTGTCCCTGCCCGAGCCGTGCGTATGGGTTGTGTGGACCGCATTTTTACCCGTGTGGGTGCGAGTGATAACATCTCGATGGGCGAATCAACCTTTATGGTGGAAATGAACGAAACGGCGAGTATTCTCAACAACATTTCAGACCGCAGCCTGGTATTGCTTGATGAAATTGGCCGCGGCACCAGCACTTATGACGGGATTTCCATTGCGTGGGCGATTAGTGAATACCTGCACGAGCATCCCGGAAGACCCAAAACCCTGTTTGCCACCCATTATCACGAGTTGAACGAAATGGCCGAAACCTTTCACCGCATCAAAAACTACAATGTTTCGGTAAAGGAATTAAAAGACAATGTGCTGTTCTTGCGAAAACTCACCCCGGGCGGATCTGCACACAGTTTCGGGATTCACGTCGCCAAAATGGCCGGAATGCCCAGGCAAGTCTTGCAACGCGCCAACAAAATGTTGGGGAAACTTGAAAAATCACATTCTTCTGAAGCGTTGACCGATAACATCAAGCAGGCAGGAAGGGAAGATTTGCAGCTCAGTTTTTTTAATTTGGATGACCCACTTCTGGAAGAAATCAGGGAGGAAATACTTGGCCTTGACATTGATACGCTCACGCCTGTGGAAGCTTTGATGAAGCTGAATGAGATTAAAAGAATGCTGGTGAGGAAGGATAATATGAGATTAAAAAAATAAGTTGTTTTTTCCTCCACTTTTTTTTGAAAACCCTTTGGTATTGCTAAAAAAGTTTTAAATTTGCGCCTGCCTACCGATAAGGAGGGTTTGATTTGAAGTAACAAAAAACTTAACGTTCTGAAAACATATTGACCGCATTGCGCTTCATAGCTTTATGTGGCGAAGCGAGATTAGCTCCGCTGAATCTTCGATTTCCCGCCTTACTACTTCGCTAAAGCTTCGTAGTACAATGTCGCGGGTATGTATGCGAAAATAGCTCAGTTGGTAGAGCGCCATCCCGCCGATGGCGGATGGAGGTCGCGTTTAGTATTGATAGTATATTAAAGTTCATAAAACAAATTGACCGCATTGCGCTTCATAGCTTTATGCGGCGAAGCGAGATACCCGCTTACGCGAGTATAGAAATTGCGAAAATAGCTCAGTTGGTAGAGCGCCACCTTGCCAAGGTGGAGGTCGCGGGTTCGAATCCCGTTTTTCGCTCAGGATTTATCCGCCCTTGGCGGATTTTTTTTCTCCACGCTCGAGTGGTGGAATTGGTAGACACGCCGGACTTAAAATCCTGTGGGCATATGCCCGTGCGGGTTCAAGTCCCGCCTCGAGTACTAAGCCAAAACAACTGATTATCAGTGTTTTGGCTTTTTTATTTTCATTTGTTTTGGGAAACTTCTCTTTCCATTTTAGTCTGGAGTGTGACTCTGGAGTGTGACCCTGGAGTATACTTTAAAGTAATTTCACCTTACTTTTTTAAAATTATAAAATATATGCTATTACATATAATAAAGAATATTATCTAAAAATATATCTTTATACATATAAATCTGTATATTTGTTCTGTACTATATTTGAAAGCATATAATGAAGACTTTATCTACATTTGTAAAAGAGCGCAGGAAAGAGGCGGGGCTT
>NZ_JCBCCK010000308.1:0-2650 GCF_059864935.1 Planktosalinus sp. | reverse complement strand
GTTATTTTCAGCTATTTCTGAAAGGTAGCGGGTGCGAGCCGGTGGAATGACAAATATTTTTTCAGACATTTCGTCTGTGATTTGGAAAGTGCTTGTGAGTTCGGTATTTGTTTTTTCTGCCAACACTTCCATCACTTTTTTGTAAAGCGTGTTCATTCCCGGGTCGTTGAACTGGGAAGCGATTGTTCCAAAAACAGGCAATGAATCCGGTTTGGCATCCCAAAGCCCATGATTGCGTTGGTATTGTTTTTTTACATCGCGCAGGGCGTCTAAAGCACCACGCTTATCAAATTTATTGATGGCAACCAAATCGGCAAAATCGAGCATATCGATTTTTTCAAGTTGTGTAGCTGCACCAAACTCCGGTGTCATTACATACAATGACATATCACTGTGTTCTATAATTTCGGTATCGCTTTGACCAATTCCGGAAGTTTCCAGAATGATCAGGTCATAATTTGCAGCTTTTAATACAGCAATGGCTTCGGCTACATATTTTGAAAGTGCCAGATTGGACTGCCGTGTTGCCAGCGAACGCATATAAACCCGTGGATTGTTAATGGCGTTCATTCGGATACGGTCACCTAAAAGAGCACCTCCTGTCTTTCTTTTGGAAGGGTCCACAGATATGATACCTATAGCTTTTTCAGGGAAATCAATCAAAAAACGCCTCACCAGTTCATCAACCAGTGAAGATTTTCCGGCACCACCGGTTCCGGTGATGCCGAGGACGGGGGAAGCCCCCCCTTGCCCCCCCGAGGGGGGGGTAAATAGCTTTTGAAATTCATCGGGTTTGTTTTCTGCTATGGAAATTAACCTTGCGATGGTATTTACGTTTTTCTTTTTTAAATTTTGCAAAACCACCTCTTTTCCCATAGCTTTTAAACCTGAAGCATCAAGATTACAGGGTATCTCCCCTCCTTCGGAGGGGTCGGGGGAGGCCTTTCTCACCAAATCATTAATCATTCCCTGAAGCCCCATTTCGCGACCGTCATCAGGTGAATATATGCGGGTGATGCCATAATCCATCAAGTCTTTGATTTCTTCAGGCAGTATCACACCTCCACCCCCACCAAATATTTTGATATGACCGGCACCTTTTTCTTGAAGTAAATCATACATATACTTGAAATACTCATTGTGCCCCCCCTGATAAGAAGTCATTGCAATGGCATTGGCATCTTCCTGAATGGCGGTATTGACAACTTCCTCAACACTTCTATCGTGACCAAGGTGAATTACTTCAACACCGGTGGACTGAATGATGCGGCGCATAATGTTTATTGCTGCATCATGACCGTCAAAAAGGGAGGCTGCAGTAACAATTCTTACTTTATTTTTGGGTTTATAAGGTTCTTGATTGTTCATTTACAAAGAATTTTTAAAAGTGCTGCAATTTACAAAAATCATAAGGATGAAAAGGTCAAAAATGCATTGAAAAATTTGAATCAATTCTTAAAATTAAGTGTAAATTTTTTTTTAATGGAAAATATCCTTAAATTCGTCGTTACAAATTAAATTTACAAAAACTTTAAAAAAACTAATTATGAAAAAAATTTACTTTTTGGCACTTGCGTTTATTGCTTTTACTGCAAACGCACAGTATGAAATCAACTTTGACAACATGACCTTAGGCCCTGTAAGCCCACAATCTGTTTATATCGAGATGTGGCCGGCAGCCGGTGTTACTGATTGTAACGTTGTACTTGACCAGTCTAATTCACCAGACCAATCAATGTATGTAGGAAACAATCAATCAGACGACGTGATTTTCCTACTTGACAACAAGGCATCAGGAATTTGGACCGTAAGCTTCTATATGTATGTAGATGGAGGTGCTACCGGTTTCTGGAACATTCAAGACAATGAAATTGCCGGAATTCAGTGGAATGGACAGTTTTTTGCCGGTGCTACTGCAAGTGGCGGAACCGCAGGTATGATTACACATGATCAAACCGGTAACACAGTGCCCTTTCTTTCAAATTTCTGGTTTGAAGTTAAACACGAAATCAATCTCGACAATATGACCCAAAAATGTTGGATTGATGGTCAATTGCTTTTAGATGACGAACCTTATGTTGGTGGTGCTGCCGGTGGTTCAGCTGCCAATGCTTTAGGCTCAATAAACTTCTTCTCAATTGACACTGACAACAGCTATTACATCGATGACTTTAAGCTTGTTGAAGGAGTTCTTTCTACAAATGATTTTGCTGCTGAGTCATTTTCTGTATATCCAAATCCGGTTGTTGACCAATTGAACATCAAATCAAATGATGCAGTGAGCAACATTACTGTTTATAATGTATTGGGTAGTCTTGTACACCAAAGTGCACCTAATGCAATTTCTCCATCTATTGATATGAGTTCTTACAAGTCAGGTATATACTTTGTTGAAGTAACTATCAACAATGCCAAGAAAACAGTTAAAATCGTAAAATAACCATTTAAGATTTTTTATTACACATCCCGTTCTGTATTGTATCAGATCGGGATGTTTTTTTTTATCTTAATTCCAAATTATGAGTATTATGAAAAAGTTGCTATTCCTCTCTTTTGTATTTGGGCTTTTCTCTTGTGCAGAATTGCAACAAGCCGTCAACACATTACCTCAAGGGTCAGGCGGTATTTCCAATGCTGATATTGCGGCAGG
>NZ_JCBCCK010000284.1:0-2854 GCF_059864935.1 Planktosalinus sp. | reverse complement strand
GGCAGGATGTGCACGCCTGGGCCACTTTTATCACCGCAGATGGTGAAACGGCAGCCACGAGCATCTATTTGGGTGAAATTACCATCACCTAAAGGTGCCCTGATATTGGGAACATTAAAACCCCGTGTTTTTGGACCATGGTCTGGATCACGGGGTTTATTTATGGCTTGTTTTCCGGTGAATCGGGAAAAATGGTGCGGTCTTGCAGCATTTTAAATATAACATCCTTAAAATAGTAAATGGTGCCTCCCATTTTAACATAAGGCAGCACACGGTTTTTCCGCCATCGCTTTACACTGGACTCACTAATGTCAAACAGTTTCATGACATCGGCGGTGGTGAACAAGTTTTTACGTTTGATTTTGGCTTTGCCAAAAGCCATGCGCTGTTGGGGTGTAGCCCGCTTTTGCCCGTTCGCCTTTCGCTTTCCAGCTTCAGACGACAAAGTCTGGGGCTGGTTAATAGGTTGGTCATTCTTGCCCATAGATGATTTGGGTTTTATGGGTTAAACAAATAGTAAATAGGGGATAAGGGCATTGCTGCCAAAGCGGGGATAGTTAACTATGGGGCTAATATATAAAAAAAAATAAAAAAGCTTACTGTCAGGAAGTTGGGGGCTTAATTAAGAATGATTAAGGAAGGTGTTAGATGTAAGATATAAGACTTTAAACTTTGAACAGCGAAGGGCGTGCTTACCCAAGTGCGATTAGCTGCGCTGAATCTGCGATTTCCCCACTTCGTATCGGAACGACAAAACACCCGGGTCTTTTTGTCACTCCGGCATTTGAGTATTTTTTTTTCAAGTATTTCCTGATTCTTTGTGTAAAATGCGTACTGATTTTCACGCAAAGAACCGCAAAGTAAACCCGCAAAGGAAGATTTGGGCTTATTTTAGCAGCTCAGAAAGGATGGGATGGGAGTAAGTTGTTCTTTATTTGTGTGGTGATGGTATTTATAAATTATTTCAATTGAATTAATTGAATTACGAGATCCCCGCTTTCGCGGGGATTTGTAGTAGCTTAGTTTGCCGGGAACCCCTGTGCCGCTTTTACCTCTTCAATCTGAAGTGTATGCCGTGCGGTGTGCCCCGCAATAAACAAAAAGGACTGGTATGCGTCTATGGGTCCGCCGGGGGAATCGCTGATGTGGTTGCGTAAATCTTCCTCAGAAGTCTCGTTGACGGTAGCTGTTACTTGGTTGCGTATTTGCATAAACTCACTGATTGCGGTTTCGGTGTCGTTGTATTTGCCTTCTCCCTGTAACATTTCAGGGGCATCAAATTTTTCGCTTCGGTCTGTCACCACACTGATCAATTCTTCATCAGTGGTTTGTATTTCTTCTTTTCGCTCAGGGTTGGCCGGTTTTTCAAGGGTTTCCATTGCGTTGTTGTGGAGCATTTGTTCGGTGACCACTATGTGCTCAAGGACCTGGCTGATTGACCAGCCGCCTTCAGCAGGTTTGAATTGCAGTTGTGCCTCGTTCAAGCCGGATACACTTTCGCTTAAAGCGCTTGTGGTTTGCTGTAAGTACTCCAGCAGGAAGTCTTTATTGTTTATGGTTATGGTTTCTTGTGATTCCAATACGTTCTTTAAATTTTCAAGGCTTTCATTCATATCCTCTTCTGCATCATAAAATAGGCTCATTAAATTAAAAGGGTAGGGCATAGTACCGGTAGATGTCCAACGCACTCGGGTTTGGTTTTCATTTTCGGCAGGTTCCAACTGTAAGGTGGATATCATAGGGTCATCCCAACCATCAAAACGGATTTCGCTTTCCAGATGTTCATTTTCAACCAGATTGGTGATTTTTTGATTGCCTTTGCCCACTTCGCTGTTTTCACTGTCCCAATAGGCAATAAAACCCTCTGTGCCGTCTTCACCTTCATAGTCTTTTTTCATATCAGGGTCTTTCAGGTTCCAGACGGCATATTCATCCATGTTTTTTAAATACCTGACATAATCATAGACCTGCTCTTTGGGCTGGTTGATCACAATTTCACTTTCGCTGGTAAAGGTTTTGGGGATAAACAGGGCAACAATTAACGGAATGGCTACCATCACTAAAATGACGATAAGAATGTTTTTTAAAAGTTTCATAATGAATGGGTTTTAGGTTGTTTTTTTTTGTTTTAGCCATGTAAAAATAAAACAATGATTAAAAAAAACAATACTATTGCCGATGTTTTTTTGTTTAATGTGCTAATTTTTAGTGTGGTAAGAAAGCTGCAAAGGACGTAAAGGCATTCGCAGAGTGCAAAGAATTTTGGTTTAACTTTGAAACCATGGTGGGTTTAAAGAAAACAAAAAACCCGGCTATTAAACCGGGTTTTGAATGCATTATGTTAAGTGCTTATTGCTTTGATTTAGCAGTTAGCTCTTGTTTTTTGAAGTCTTCCTCTATTTGAGCGAGTTGTTTGCCCAGTTTTTCGTGGTCATTTTTTAAAGTGCTTTGTGCACTTTTGATTTCCTCAAGGTCATCTTCCATGGCATCAACCTGCACTTGCATTTCCTCAACGGTCAGGTTGCCGAAATTGGCTTCTAACTCTTTGTGTCCTGCAAATAATTGCTCTACTTTCTGGATTTCAGCCTCGTGGGTTTTAATCACAACTTCTTGGTTGGCAAGGGTTTCCAGCCAGGTTGAATCCTGAAGGGTTTTACCTGCCAATCGCTGATTCACAGATGTGAAAGCATCCTTGTGCATGTTGTGGTGGTCTTTTAGTGCAGTATGCACTTGAAGAAGTTCTTCACTTTCTTTTTGTAAGTTATCAAATGATTTTGATAATTCTTGTTTTTCATTGTTGCATGAAGTCATTGCAAAGGCAACGACAGCCAGAATCATTAGAATATTTTTCATT
>NZ_JCBCCK010000249.1:0-1977 GCF_059864935.1 Planktosalinus sp. | reverse complement strand
CTGAAGGTGCAATCATCACGCCCCTTGAACCCAATCCATTTAACACAAACAGGTTTTTAAACTGCGAATGTTTACCAACAAGTGGTTTTCTGTCAGTTACCGTGGGTCTAACACCTGCTTTGTGATCGATGATTTCATAGGTGCATTTGAGGATTTTATTGAGCTTTTCGGTGAGCTCTTGTTTTGCTTCAGGAGTGGGGTTTGTGTCTTTGTCTTTGGGATTGTAAGTTGCTCCAACTCTGAAAAGGTCATTTCCCAATGGAATAATAAACACAGACGACTTAACTATTTTATCCAGTGTAAATTCAGGAGCGTGAATTGTGAGCAATTCACCTTTATTTCCCGTTAAGGGCAAATCTTTAAACCAAGGATTCTTTTTTATTCCAAAACCTTCGGAAAAGATGATATTTTTTGCTGAAATAGTCTTGTATTTAAGTACATTATCAACTTCAAGACATTCATAGTCAAAATCTCTTCCAATCAATTGACACTTATCTTCTAAATATTTTTTATAAGAGGCAATCAGCAATGCTGTATCAATTCTTCCTGTGTGGGCAACTTCTCCCATCCCGAATGGCACATTGATATGTTTATTGTCAGGGAATTTGACTTCAGGGATGAGAAAGTTGTTTAAAACCGGCCTGTCTGCAGCTTCAAACCAAAGATTTTGCTCTTCTACCGAATCAAAAATGCGGAAAACCGGGGTTTTATAATCAAGTTTTACCTGAAGTTTGTTTTCCAGTTGAGTATAAAACGGAAGTGCAGTTTTGATTTGGTTTAAGGCATCCCAGGAGGCTGTGAATCGTTTTAGGATTATGGGATTATAAACTCCACCGGCAACTGTTGAAGAAACATTTAAACCCGAATCAAAAACAACAAATGATTTGTTGTGCTTTTCGAGTTGTTCGCAAAAAGCAATTCCGGCGAGACCCAGTCCAACAACGATATAATCTACTTGCATAGGCTAAAAACAAAAACTCCCGCAAGATACGGGAGTTTTGAGTATTTATATTAGTTTGGATTTATTAATAATTCCAAAGGTCGATTTCAATATTTCTGATGGTTTCCTTGATCCTGTCTGATTCAAGCAATTGCATCAAAGCATTGTCCTGAATATAATCTTTCACAGCCCTGTCACCATATTCATTGTCTTCTTTGTAAATAACCCCACTAAAACGTCTGGAGTTGAGCAAGTGATCAAATGAAAATGGCATGGAAGTATTGTGCCTGTTAAAGGCTTTATATTCGTGCAGCACTTCTCTGGCTTCCGGGAAAAATACCCAAAACAATTCAACCAATACTGAATTTTCATCATCAATGAAATTAACATCAGGAGCACAGGGAGCAATACCGATAATTCTGTATTTTAACTCTCCAAGGCGCTTGTCAATATACCAGTACCCGCGAATTCTGTATTCCTCAATATCTGCTGCAGACAATTCTCTAATGTCTATATATTGCGGGTCAAGGGGCAGGCCGGCATTTAGTTGTTGTATTCCCAAGTCAGTTGTATCTACTTTTTTGAGTGTAGCCTGAATTTCTTCAAGCGTCCTTTTATCATTAAAGTATGAATCTGCATAGATATTTGGAATCCTTCCGTTCTTGACATTGGCCAATAACACATCATATAAGGATCTTCTTTCCGGACCAATATTCATGGTGTCTATTGGAAAATACAAGGGAAAGTTCATTCTTTCATTTAGGTCAACTCTTTCCCAAACAGTTTTTGCCCACAATACATCACGCTGGTTAATATACCCGTAAGATAATGGGGTGTCATTATCATAAGCTATTTGGGCTTCAGTTCTCATATTGATTTCATCAGGTGTTTTTGCGTTCAAAAGATTAGTTTGCGCAAAACCACTCGAAGCAACAAGAGTTGTGAGAAGGATTATTAAAAATGATTTCAGATTCATAACTAATTAATTTTAATTTGTAAGCTCAACAAATACGGGGGTGATTCGTTGTAAACGGTAT
>NZ_JCBCCK010000227.1:0-3160 GCF_059864935.1 Planktosalinus sp. | reverse complement strand
CAAAACGTTCTTTGGCATAAAGGATACTTTTATAAAGCACCAATGGGTTGATGGTGTCTTTAAGCAAATAATCAGAAACACCAACGGCGAGTGATTTGGTGGCAAATTCCACATCGGAATAACCGGTGAGGATAATGACAGGGGTAGTTTTTGTAATACTTTTTACTTGTTTGATCAGGTCTTCTTTTGAAATATCAGGCAGCGATAAGTCAAGCAATACAATGTCAAATTTTGAGGGGTCGTTGTTTAGTACATCCAATGCATCCTGAAATTTTTGGACATGGTTTATAGTAGGGTTCAATATATGTTCCTGAATGTAGTCTTCAATCAGCAGGTAGTCGCCGGGGTTGTCCTCAACCACCAGGATGTTGTAGTTGTTTTTATCAATACTCATAATTATTCTTTGACCGGTAACTTGACTAACTGCACCCAGAAATCTTCAATTTTTGAAATGGCATCAATAAATTCTACTATATCCAGAGGTTTGGTTATAAAACAATTGGCGTGTTTTTCATAGGATATATCAATATCGCGTTGTGCAGATGATGTGGTTAGTATAATCACCGGAATTTTTCGGGTTTCTTCGTTTGATTTTATTTCTTCAAGTACTTCGTGTCCGTTTTTTAACGGTAAATTGATGTCTAATAATATCAGGTCAGGGGTTTCAGTATTTTGATAGACTCCTCTTTTGAATAGAAAATCCAAGGCTTCCACACCGTTTTTAGTTACACTCACTTTATTGATAAACTTTCTGTCTTGGAGGGCTTCGGTAGTTAACAGGATGTCACCGGGGTTGTCTTCAACAAGTAATATATGAGCAGTTTTCATAAATTGAATTATTTTTTAAGGGTAAAATTGAAGGTGGTTCCCTGATTGGTTTCAGAGTTGACCCAAATCGTACCGTTTAGTTTTTCGATATTTTTTTTAACAATGGCCAACCCGATTCCCGTTCCTGAAAAACTGTCTTTTTCATGTAGCCTTCTGAAAATTACGAAAATTTCTTCAAAGGCGCTCTCAGGAATTCCAATACCGTTATCTGTTATTGAAAATTGCCAGTGTGTGTCTTTATCTTCTGCCTGAATTTTTATTTCGGGTTGCGTGTCCACTTTACTGTATTTTAAGGCATTATCAAGCAAATTGTGAAAAATTTGAGTGACTGAAGTTTTATAGTTGGTAATTTCCGGCAATTTTTCAAAGATAAACTTCGCTTTTTTTTCTTTGATATCTTCTTGATGTGTGTTGCAAAAATCCTGAACAACATCCTGAATCGCTATGGTTTCTTTGCTTCTTTTAAATTGTCCAATTCTCGAATATTCCAGTAAATCAAGTATGATTTGACTCATTCTTTTGGCACCGTCAACAGCAAAAAAGATGTACTGATTGGCTTTTTGATCCAGTTTGTCTTTGTATTTACTCTCCAACCGGGAAAGAAAACTGCTGATCATGCGCAGGGGTTCCTGTAAATCATGGGAGGCTACATAAGCAAACTGCTCGAGCTCTTTATTGGAAGTTTCGAGTTGATTGTTCAACTCTTGCAGTTGCGATATTTTACGGTTGAGGGTTTTGTAATGTTTTTTAAGAAGAAAAAAAAGTATTGTGGCTGTGGTTATGACAAACAGGATGCCTTTATAGGTTTGTGCGGTTTTCAGTCGCATGATATCATCTCCAAACAACCAGAGTGCAACTTCATCGCTTACCAAGATCCACAATAAGGCAACAGCTAAATAGATGCCTGTGATTTTAAACACTGTTTTCATTCGACAAAAATAATTAAATGTTTTTTGGAATAGTAAAGTAAAAGGTGCTTCCTTCTCCCGGTTGTGAAGATACCCAAATATTTCCTTCCAGGGTTTCAATGATTTTTTTCACTATGGCCAGACCCATTCCGGTGCCTTCATAAATGTCATTGTTATGCAACCTCTGGAATATTATAAATATTTTACTGAAATAATCCTGCTCAATCCCAATGCCGTTGTCTTGAAGGGCAAACTCCCAATGGTCATGATTTTCTATAACTGTAATTTGAATTTCAGGGGGGCTGTCTTCTTTACTGTACTTGATGGCGTTATCCAGCAAATTGTGGAATATCTGGGCGAGGGGTGCCCTGTAAGTGGCTATTGCCGGCAGGTTTTCAAACTGAATGTTCACATTTTTTTCATGGATGAGTTTTTTACGTAAAACACAGTATTCCTCAAGCAGTTCTTTGATATCAACAGTTTCTTTTACTTTGTCAAACCTGCCCACTTTTGAAAACTCCAGCAGGTCGAGTATTATTTTTTTCATGCGTTTGGCACCATCAACGGCATAATAGATGTATTCAAGGGCCTTTTCATCGAGCTTGTCGCCGTATTTTTTTTCAAGCAACATCAGGAAACTGCTGATCATCCTGAGCGGTTCCTGCAAGTCGTGTGAAGTCACATAAGCAAATTGCTCCAGTTCCTGATTGGAGATTTCAAGTTCTTTGGCGTGACTTTTCAGCTTTTTATTGAGTTGCTTGAGTGATTCTTCATATTCCTTCCGGTAACTGATGTCGCTCATCGCTCCAACCACGCGGGTAACACGGCCGCCCTCATCCCTGATAAAAATAGCCCTGTCTATAACGTAGGCATAATTTCCGTCTGCTTTTTTGAATCGGAATTCTTCAAACCAGTTTGTGGAAACACCGTCATCCATAAACTTTTGAAACTTACCGGAAACACGGTCTCTGTCATCCGGGTGTATAGAACCCATTAATAAGTCGAGGGTTGGGGATATTTTGTCGAGTTTGTAACCAAACTGGTTTTCAAACCCTTTGCCCCAAAACAAGGTGTTGTTGGTTACGTCATAATCCCAGATGGCATCGTTGGTGGCTTCAGTGATTTTTTCAAAACGTTCATTGGTATCCCTGATGATTTTTTCTTGTCTTTTACGTTCGGTGATGTCTTTGAAATAGACTGACAGGCCTGCTTTTGAGGGATAGGCACTCACTTCTAACCAGGTATTGTTTTCGGCAAAAAAGTTTTCATAATGCACGGCTTCGTGATATTTCAGTGCTTTGTTAAGTTCATTGTATGCTTTTTGTCCAACGTGTGCTGCAAAAACATCCCAAAGTTTTTTGCCAATGACTTGTTCTTTTTTAGTCAACAAAAGTTCTTCGGCTTTGTTGTTCCAGTAAGTAACA
>NZ_JCBCCK010000218.1:0-4288 GCF_059864935.1 Planktosalinus sp. | reverse complement strand
AAGTGATGATGACCCCGTCTGTTTGCATGATATCATTAGCAGTAATCACCGAAACTGAAGCCGCCTTATTTTGTAGCGAACTTTTTATTTGGGTGCTTAAAAGAACCACTTCAGAGAGTGCCGTGGTGTCTTTAGTTGTTTGCGCAGAGCTTTTGTCAATGGAATGAAAACCTATAAGGGTGAAAAGTAAAATGATTGAAGGCTTATAGCTCATGAACATAATTTGAATAAACTAAAATACGACAGTTAACTATAATAAAAAAGCCTCCCCAAGATACTTGGGAAGGCTTTAAAAAAATTGTATTGGAAAAAATTATTTTTTCACTACTTTTTGAGTCAATGTACCTTCTGAAGTTTTTACAGTAAGCATATAGACACCTCTGCTAAGACCAGAAACATTAACAGTTCCGTCTGTAAATACAGCACCGGTGTTTCTTCCTTGTAGATCAAACAATAATACTTCATTGATTTGCATAGAAGCAGGAGTTTTGATATTGATTACATCAACTGCAGGTGTTGGGTAGATAGCAATTTGAGATGCAAGGTTATCATTAACAGATAGCACTTGTTCTCCTACCACATCAAGAATAATGTAATTATCTGGAAAACTACCAAGTGCACTTGGAGGTGTAGGATTAGCTATTCCACAACCAACTGAAGTTAAATACCCAGGTTCAGATTCACCAAGGCCATTTATACCTATTCTGATGTCATAGTTATCAGGTACAGGAGGAGCTGCTGCAAAATCAACTGCTACAATTATTTCATCTGAATCAGTAACAGTAAAAGGGTTATCCAATACTACTTCAAAAAGTTCACCATTATCTAAAACAGAAGCCATAACAGATTGAGAAGTGATTTCTGTCAATGTTCCAAATGGAAATACATCACTTGAACTAAAAAATCGTACAAAAAACTCAACATCGGGATCAGTTCCACCTACGTCATTAAATGAAATAAAGAAATTTGCGCCTTGAACTTCAAAGCCCCCTTGAATTCCAAAATCTGCTGGAGTATATGCCCTATAATAAACATTGTCACTTGAACCTTCATCACCTGTTTGAGGTATTCCATCTGGATTAGTAGCACATGCAACTGAGCCCGTTCCAAAAACTGTATTGTCAGTAGAATGTGATAATACAATTTGTGATGACACTGTTGCGCTTGCAAAAACTGCCATCAATAATAATGTAATTTTTTTCATTTCTTTAATTTTTAGTTTATTTACAAAGATATACACACTTATTACATTTCAAAACATTTATTTTCATTTATATGTTAAAATTTAAATTTTTAGTCGTAGCAGTATTGTTGACATCAATAAATACAATAGGTTCAACTACTCAAACAAGCTTCAATCAAAATCATTCAACTGATAGTGCTTATTATCAAGAAACCATTGCGTTTTACAAGCATTTGTCTGAAATTCACGAAACTGTAAACCTTCAAACCATAGGTAAAACAGACAGTGGCCATCCTTTACATCTTGTTGTTTTTAATCCGGACAAGCATTTTGATTTCAAAATTTTAAATCAAGAGAAGGTCATAATACTCATCAATAACGGCATCCATCCCGGAGAGCCGGACGGCATTGAAGCCACGATGCGCTTTTTTGAAGATTTGGCCACCGGAAAAATACAGGCACCAAAAAATACAGCGATTGCTACAATTCCTATATATAACATTGGAGGTGCTTTAAACAGAAACAGCACAACAAGGGTCAATCAAAACGGTCCCGAGGAATACGGCTTTCGCGGAAACGCCAGAAATTTTGACCTCAACCGCGATTTTATAAAGGCAGACACTCGCAATACAAGAGCTTTTACTGAACTGTTTCACTATGTCAATCCTGATGTGTTTATAGACAACCACGTGAGCAACGGTGCAGATTATCAATACACCATCACTCATTTGTTTACACAACACAATAAACTGGGCAGTGAATTTGGCGGGTATTTACGCCAAACTTTTATTCCGGAAGTTGAAAAAAATCTTGCTAAAAACAACTGGAATTCAACCCCTTATATCAATGTGTTTAACCGCCCACCTGATGGTGGGTTCTCCCAGTTCTTTGACGATGCCAGATATTCCACAGGCTACACCGCCTTGTTCAACACGCTTGGTGCAATGATTGAAACCCATATGCTAAAGCCTTACAAACAAAGAGTTGAAGGCACTTATGCCGTTATGAAAAGTATGCTGGAGGTTACAGATGTCAACTACAAAACCATTAAGGCATTGAGGAGAAATGCAAACAATAAATTCACAACCGGCTCAAAATATCCCGTACAATGGGAAATTGACAGTTCAAAATACAGTACACTCAACTTTAAAGGTTATGAAGCAGAATATAAAATGAGTAAAATTTCAGGTTTGGAACGGCTTTTCTACAATAGGGCAAAACCTTATACAAAAGAAGTGAAGTATTACAATTATTTTAAACCTAAAACCGAAATCACCATTCCAAAAGCATATATCATTCCTCAAGGATGGTGGAATGTTATCGAACTTTTACAACTGAACCAAATTGAAATGAATCAACTTCAAAAAGACACAATCATTTCCACAGAAGTATATCGCATTGAAAATTTCAATACAAGAAGCACTCCTTTTGAAGGGCATTTTATGCATAGCAATACCCAGGTTTCCTCTAAGACTGAAAGATTACTTGTGAAAAAAGGCAATTATATAATCCATACCAATCAACCAGGCATCAGATACCTCATTGAAACACTGGAGCCTCAAGCCAACGATTCATTTTTTAACTGGAACTTTTTTGACACCATCCTTCAGCAAAAAGAAGGATTTTCGCCTTATGTTTTTGAAGAAATCGCAGAACAAATGCTTGAAAATGATCCGGTATTGCGTAAACTTTTCGAAAGCAAAAAAAGGGAGGACAAAAACTTTAGGGAAAATGGGTATTCCCAATTAAGTTGGCTGTACAAAAAGTCACCACATTATGAAGAGGCACATATGCGCTATCCTGTTCTCAGGGTTTTGGAGTAGCTTCATCTTTAAACAACTCCCTGATGTTGGCATAGGACTTTTTGAGCGCTTTCTGTACTTTTTTCGGGTTCTTCCAAACTACTTTTTTGATGCCTTCCTTTATTTCGGGAGTTAAATCTCCTGAAAATGAGGTTTTCATTTCAAACCAATAAGTTTCTTTTAACCGAAGTTTCCCGTTTCTCTTAAAAAAATGATAAGTAATTTGCAGTGGCTTTACAATTTCAAGACCTTCAACGCCGGTCTCCTCTTCGGTTTCGCGTATGGCAGCTTCCTCTATGGTTTCTTTATTTTCAACGCTGCCTTTAGGCAGGTCCCATTTTCCGTTTCTCTTGATAAACAAGACCTCTCCTTTCTCGTTTTTAACCAGACCTCCCGCAGCCACTACTACAGTGGTTTTTTTCTTGAATTTTTGAATAAGTTGTTCACCGATAGGGTGGTATAAATACACCTTAGCCCATTTATTTTTTGCAACTTTCTTTACAATCAATCCCAAATTGGCATCCCTTAACGGAATACATTTGGCGTCTTTATGAAAAACCCTCTCGTTGGTCAGAAATATAGGTTTATCATTTACAAAAACTTTATACATTTGCAAAATGATTTTAAACAAAGAAACGGCACAAAAAACAGCCGACTTGTTATTGCAAATTAATGCAATTAAATTGCAACCACAAAACCCTTTTTTATGGGCATCGGGATGGAAGTCTCCCATTTACTGTGACAACAGGATTATTTTATCCTATCCACACATCAGGAATTTTGTGAGAGAACAGCTGTCACGCCAGATTGAAGAGCTTTATGGAAAACCGGATGTCATTGCCGGTGTTGCCACCGGGGCCATTGGTATTGGAATGCTTGTGGCCGATTATTTGAACCTTCCTTTCGTTTACGTTCGCCCCGAAGCTAAAGGCCACGGCAGACAAAACCAGGTGGAAGGACAACTGACAAAAAATCAAAATGTTGTTGTGGTTGAAGACCTCATAAGTACCGGAAAAAGCAGTCTCAATGCCGTAAAAGCCCTAAAGGAAGCCGATGTAAAAGTAAAAGGGATGATTGCTATATTTACCTATGACTTTGATGTAGCCAAAGAAAATTTTAAAAAAGAGAACATTGAACTTCATACCCTAAGCGATTACAACCTGCTACTGGCTCAAGCCGAAAAATCAAAATACATTAATTCCGGTGAAATAGAAACCTTGAAAGCGTGGAGGGAAAATCCCGCTATCTGGAACAAAGACTAAATTATGAATCTCGAAAGCAAAAAAGTAACCGTAAATAAATC
>NZ_JCBCCK010000203.1:0-4420 GCF_059864935.1 Planktosalinus sp. | reverse complement strand
TCCACCCTGCGGTTCTTGTCGTCAGGCCATTGCCGAATATGAAATCAAGCAAAATCAGCCCATCGAGATTTACTTTATGGGTGAGACCGGCCCCGTTTATAAAACCGATTCCATCAAAGCATTACTGCCCTTGCTTTTTGATAGTAGTAGTTTAAAATAAGTGTTGTAGGGCCCAACACCCAGCAACCATCATCCTGCAAGTGGTAAACTCCAACCGCATTTCTACAAGAATTACAAAAACATCTATGACACTATTTATTTTTAAGCATTTCTGCTTTTTTTATTACTGTTGAATGTAGTATTTTTGCTCTTTGTGTTTTTAGGCAAAAAGTGTAAAGGATATATCTTAGAAAAAATCAATGAAAAAAATCACCAAGCAAACTTACCTCAACTGGTATGAAGAAATGCTCTTCTGGCGAAAGTTTGAAGACAAATTAGCCCAGGTTTATATTCAGCAAAAAGTGAGAGGATTCCTCCACTTATACAATGGACAGGAAGCCATACTGGCAGGAGCACTTCACGTCATGGACCTTACCAAAGATAAGATGATTACCGCATACCGCAACCACGTTCAGCCCATTGGCATGGGTGTTGATCCAAAACGGGTGATGGCTGAACTTTACGGAAAAGCCACCGGTACTTCACAAGGTCTGGGAGGATCGATGCACATTTTCTCCAAAGAACATCGTTTTTATGGTGGTCACGGTATTGTTGGGGGTCAAATTCCATTGGGTGCCGGACTTGCCTTTGCAGACAAATACTTTGGAAGGGATGCCGTAACCTTAACATTCCTTGGTGATGGGGCAGCCCGTCAGGGTTCACTTCACGAAACATTAAATATGGCTATGTTGTGGAAACTTCCGGTTGTTTTTTGTGTAGAGAATAACGGGTATGCAATGGGAACCTCTGTAGCCAGAACGGCAAACCACGTTGAAATCTGGAAACTCGGTCTGGGTTACGATATGCCTTGCGGCCCCGTGGACGCTATGAACCCCATAAAGGTAGCCGAAGCTATGGATGAAGCCATTAAAAGAGCCCGAAAAGGTGACGGTCCTTCATTTCTTGAATTAAAAACTTACCGTTATAGAGGACACTCCATGAGCGATGCTCAACTTTACAGAACCAAAGAAGAGGTGGAAGAGTATATGAAAATAGACCCTATAACTCAGGTTTTGGATGTGATCAAAGAGAAAAAATACGCAACAGAAAAAGAAATAAAAGAAATAGATCAACGCGTGAAAGACCGTGTTGCCGAATGTCAGAAGTTTGCAGAAGATTCACCTTTCCCTGAAAAGAATGTAATGTATGACACCGTATATGCACAAGATGATTATCCATTTTTAGCACACAAACCTGAATAACTATGGCAGAAGTAATCAATATGCCACGACTCAGCGACACTATGGAAGAAGGTGTGGTTGCAAAATGGCTTAAAAAAGTAGGAGACAAAGTTTCAGAAGGCGACATACTTGCCGAAATCGAAACCGATAAAGCCACTATGGAGTTTGAATCCTTTTATGAAGGAACCCTGCTTCATATTGGAATTCAGGAAGGCGAAACTGCCCCGGTAGATACCCTTTTGGCAATTCTTGGAGAAGAAGGGGAAGATATTTCTGGCCTAATCGGCGGAAAGGAAAAAGATTCAGATAAAAAAGAAGAGAAAGATTCCGGCAAAGTAATAGCAGATAAAAAAGACTCAGAACCAAAAGTAGAGAAATCATCTAAAAAGGAAGAAGGAGAAAGTTCCCCTCCTTTGGAGGGGCTAGGGGAGGACATTCCTGAGGGTGTTGAAGTCATCACCATGCCTCGCTTGAGCGATACCATGACCGAAGGTACAGTAGCGAGCTGGTTGAAAAAAGAAGGTGATGAAGTTTCAGAAGGCGATATACTTGCTGAAATTGAAACTGATAAAGCCACTATGGAGTTTGAATCTTTCTACAGCGGTACACTTTTAAAAATTGGAATTGAAGCTGGTGGAACTGCGCCTGTAGATTCAGTTTTAGCGATTATTGGCCCAAAGGGTACCGATGTTTCCGGCCTTATTGAAAAACTTCAGTCAACCGGTGGTAAAAAGAAAGAAGAATCAAAACCTGCCGAAGAAAAAAATGAAGAAAAAACCGAATCAAAAACCGAAGAAAAATCGGCAACAACCCAACAAAGATCATCTCAACCTTCCGGTTCAGACCGCAGGATATTTGTTTCGCCTTTAGCCAAAAAAATGGCCGAAGAGCGTGGCATTAACCTTTCACAAGTCAATGGAAGCGGTGAAAACGGCAGAATCGTTAAAAAGGATATTGAGAACTTCCAGCCCGGTTCCGGGGCACAGGCCTATATGCCGGTGGGTCAGGAGCAATTTGAAGAGGTTAAAAACTCTCAAATGCGTAAAATCATCGCCAAGCGTTTAGGCGAATCAAAATTCACGGCACCGCATTACTACCTTACCATCGATTTGGATATGGACAACGCCATTGCTTCCAGAACAGCGATCAATGAGATGGGTGATGCTAAAATCTCGTTTAACGATTTGATAGTCAAAGCCAGTGCAATGGCCTTGAGATTACACCCGCAAGTCAATTCACGCTGGAATGGGGATACAACAGTTATCGCCAAGCACATCCACATTGGCGTGGCAGTAGCAGTTGATGAAGGCTTACTCGTTCCTGTATTGAAATTTGCAGACCAGATGAGCTTTGCTCAAATAGGTGCAAACGTAAAAGAACTGGCAGGAAAAGCAAGAGACAAAAAGCTAAAACCTGAAGAAATGGAAGGCAGCACTTTTACGGTTTCCAATCTGGGGATGTTTGGCATCCGTGAGTTTACATCAATTATCAATCAGCCCAATTCAGCAATACTTTCGGTAGGAGCTATTATTCAGAAACCCGTTGTGAAGAACGGACAAATTGCCGTTGGTAATGTAATGACAGTGACTCTGGCCTGCGACCACAGAACGGTTGACGGAGCCACAGGTTCAAAATACCTGCAAACCCTAAAGCAATACATTGAAAACCCGGTGACCATGTTTGTGTAAACCGAAAATGATAATATTTTAATCCCGTTAATACACTATGTTGTACAATTTTTAAACTGAAAAAGGGTTACAATTAGGACTGACCATCAAAAGTCCAAATAATCCTGACTCGACATCAAATTAGAATGAATTCGAGAGATGTAATGAGCATCTGTTTGAAAATCGTTAAGAGTAAAAATTAAACATTAACTCAACTCTTTAAATATTAATAATATGTATAAAAAAATAAGCATAGCTCTTTTTTTAATTGGATTAATTACTTTGTTTGTGGCTATTATTTACTTCAACTTATCAAATTATCACTTTTATTTAATAACTTTATTTTTAATGTTTTTAGGTCTATTGCTCTATCCTTTTAATAAAGATTTTAAAAACAAATCAGATTTCTTAATAATCCCCTTTTTGGTTGTGGTTGTATTCAACTTAATTAACATTTTTATCATTAAGAATTTTGATGAAAGTATATCACTAATAAATTTAGGATTTGGAATTTTAGGATTTGTACAGAATTTTTATAAAGGATTGAAAAACAAAAGATTGTATAACATTTAACAATAAATGTCGATAAGAAGAAATACAGACCAAATTAGTTAAAGTCTAATTGAACTTTATCCTGAATTTAAAACAATTCTAATGTCTTTTCAAAAAACCGCAATATTCATTTCAAAAGGTTGGAATAAATCGTCGGAATTAATAACTGTATAAAAAAAAACGGTTTACAAGACCGGCTCCTATAATGTTTGGCTTGCACACGCTCACTCGGAAAATCCTCACGGATTTTCCTCATGTTTGGGTTTTGTTTTCTAAGCCTGCCTGCCGGCAGGCAGGTTAGTTGCTCAAACCAGGCCACAGCTAATAGCCAAGAAATGTTATTGACGGGATTTTTTTATTTTTAAGGATTGGAATAATAGCACGCAAATCCCGATAGTTATCGGGAAAGTTAAAACGAAATACGTCTGGTTGAATGACGTTGCTGCGTTAAATTAAAAATCATGAAACATTTCAACTCAATAGTATTACTTCTCTTTTTAAGTAACTTCAGCTATTCCCAAACTTATATTATTGCTGATGTTGAAACAAAAAAACCTCTCCCATTTGTAGCCGTCCATTATAATGATGGCGGGTTTTATGCAGGTGAATATGGCAACTTTAAAATCCCCCCTAATATAAAAGACGGTATAAAACTACAACACCTAGGGTATCACACCCTAAACCTCAGCTTGCAGGATTTTAAAAACAGCAACGACACGATCTTTATGACCCCCAACATTCAGTCATTAAATGAAGTAGTGGTTTCCAATAAACCGGAAAAAAGAGAATTTATAAAACCTTTGAAATCGACAAGAATATTTGGCTCTTGGTCACTTTCATCTAAACAAGAACTTTTGGTAT
>NZ_JCBCCK010000022.1:0-6277 GCF_059864935.1 Planktosalinus sp. | reverse complement strand
AAGCCGATGAACTATTTATTACAAATGTGATTACAGGTATTCAACCGATTACCAAATACAGAAAAAAGAATTATAATACAAAAGTTGCCCGGGATTTGGTCACCAAGTTGAATGTGAAAATAAGGCTTAGTTGAAATTAGGATTTTCAGGAGCGTTTGACCAGATGACATAGTCACCACCAAATTCCATCATTTTTTCTTTCCAGAATGATTCGTTGTCCTTTAGAAATAAGGCGTTTTTATAGGTGTTTTTTACAACAATCCAGCTGTTCAAACCCAGTTCTTTTTCCAATTGGTCAACATCCCAGCCGGAATAGCCCAAAAAGAACCGGATTTCATCAGCGTTGATTTTACCAAACTGCAGTAATTGAGTTACGGTATCAAAATCGCCACCCCAGTAGATGCCATTTGAAATTTCCACACTATTCGGAATTAAATCGGGAATAGTATGCACAAAATACATATTGTCCTGTTCTACAGGACCTCCATTATAAACAATTAAATCTGAATCAATTGTAGGAATCAAATCGCTGATGGTGTACTCCAACGGTTTGTTTAAAATAAAACCCACAAAACCACTTTCATTGTTTTCGGCTAACAAGACAATACTTCTGTTAAAGGAAATATCTCCAATGATAGAAGGCTCTGATACCAATAAGTGTCCTTTGTCTGGTTTTAACATAGGAAGTAAAGTTTAAGTTTAAAGTGAGTTCGGTTTATCGTTCAAACCTTAGTGTAACTTTGAGTCTTTGTGGCAAGAAAAAAAATGCCACTAAGTCACGAAGTCACTAAGATTCACAAAGAAAATAAAACAGATTTATTTTTTTGTGTGTGTTAATGTTTTATCGAAATCACGTTAGTTTAGACTAAATCTAACTAATTTTTACAATATATGAAAATTTTTTTTGTGAATTGTTCCAAACAAAAAAGCCCTGAACAATGCCAGGGCTTGAAAATAAGATTTTTAAGGTTTAAACTAGTTTACTGATTTTTGAAGATCAGCACCTGCTTTGAACTTGACCACATTTTTAGCAGCAATCTTGATAGTCTTACCTGTTTGTGGGTTTCTTCCTTCTCTTGCAGCTCTTTTAGAAACTGACCAAGAACCAAAGCCTACTAGAGATACTCTGTTTCCTTTTTTAAGGGATTTTTCAACATTACCAAGGAAAGATTCCAGGGCTTTTTTAGCAGCTGCTTTAGTGATTCCTGCATCAGCAGCCATTGCATCAATTAAATCTGATTTGTTCATAATTTGATTTTTAAATTAAAATGTTGGTTAAACTTAAATTATTTCGCTCTACAAATTTAATCGGATTATCGGTTCATGCAAGTAATAACGGGGGAAAACAGACTTTTTGTTAATAACTTATACGCATTGTTAATAAACTTGAGGGCTTTTGTTTGATTTTTTGACAAAATCTGCAAACATAAGTAATCAATAGACTTCAGCTTGTTTCTTAACTTCAAACCCGTTTAAAAAGGATATGATGTCCATTTTTTTCTTTCCCGGAAACTGAATTTCTTCAATATATATATAGCCGTCTTTTACCGCAACTTTCAATTCTTTTCTGGTTGTAAAAATTGTTCCGGAGAGGGTGTTATGGAAACTGTTTTCAAAAGACGACTTGTATATTTTTATGGAAACGGGTTCGGCATCTTGCTTAAAATAACACCAGGCAGTAGGATAGGGACTCAGCCCGCGAATAAAGTTATAAATCTCATTTCCGGTTTTGTTCCAATCGATTTTAGTATTTTCAGTGTTGAGTTTATTGGCGGTTTTCAGGTCTTTTGATTGTGGTTGCTTTTGTGTCACAATTTTCCCGCCCTCGATTTGCCTGACGGTTTCCAGTACCAATTGGCTTCCTGCAACCATTAATTTGTCGTGCAATGTTCCGGCATTGTCAGTATTTGTTATTTCGATTTCTTTTTGAAGAATGATTTCCCCGGTGTCGATTTTATCGTCTATAAAGAAGGTAGTGATCCCGGTTTTTGTCTCTCCGTTGATGATGGCCCAGTTGATGGGTGCCGCACCACGGTATTGCGGAAGCAGGGAAGCATGCAGGTTAAAGGTGCCCTTTTTTGGAAGTTTCCAAACACGTTCCGGTAACATCCTAAAGGCTACCACAATTTGCAAGTCAGGTTGAAGCGTTTGTAGTGCTGCCTGAAATTCATCACTCTTTAAACTTATCGGTTGCAATACATTTAAGTTTTGACTCAAAGCATACTCCTTCACCGCCGATTGTTTTAAACTCCTGCCTCTTCCTGCAGGCTTGTCGGGAGCAGTGACCACTCCAACAACATTTTTGCCGTTTTCTACCAATGCTTTGAGTGTTGCCACAGCAAAATCTGGGGTTCCGTAAAAAACAATTTTTAATCCGGTCATTATTTCAGGGTGTATTTGTTGTTTTGTGTAAGGGTTATTTTTTTGTTTTCCAAAAGGCTTTGCAGCACAAAAATAACTTTTGATTCTGCAAAAGTAAGGCTTTCACAAATTTCACGCGAACTTAAAATACTTTCTTCCAGAAGTAACAGGATTTCACCGGCTATAAGTTTGATTTCCTTTTCAGTCGGAAACGATTGTTGCTTTGCACAAACGTTGCAAATTCCGCAGGGCACATCAGAATAATCCCCAAAATACTGAAGCAATTGAATGCTTCTGCAAACGGTTTTGTTTTCTATAAACCCCAGCACAGCCTGAACTTGCTCAGTTTTTAATTTGTTTAGTAACTCCACGGTTTTTGCAATGCGGTTTATGGTCCTATCGTCTTCGCGGGGTTCAATAAAAGTGAGTGTGGTATCTGTGTTAAACAGGTTTAACTTGATGACTCCATCTTTTTCAAACTCTTTTAATACATTGATTATGTCTTCAGTGGATTGCCCACTTTTTGAGGCTATGAGTTCCAAATCGATGGACGCTTCCCTTTCAAATATACCGGAGTAAAGCCGTAGGATTGTTTTCCCTATAATCGATTTTTTCAAGTTGCTTTCCAGATACCGGATTGTTTGATCTGATGAAAGTAAAAACTGCACATCTGTTTTTCTTCCAAACTCAAATGAAAGTTTGATAATACTCAACCTGTCCAAAGTTTGAATGGCGTTGTAGGTTTTTATGGTGTGCAACTCATATTTCAGGCAAAACTTCTCAAAATTGAAATCGTGAGTTACAAATTCCCCTTCACCATAGGCAATAAAAAAATGATTACACAACTTTTTGTATATCACTTTTAGAAAATCAACCGAAGGCAAACTGCTTAAAAATTGACTCTTAACTTGTAATTTATCTGAATCGTTAAATAAAAGTATCGCTTTTGAATATTGACCGTCCCTTCCGGCACGACCCGATTCCTGAAAGTAGCTTTCAAGGCTTTCCGGCAGGTCAATATGAATGACCGTTCGCACATTGGGTTTGTCAATCCCCATTCCAAAAGCATTGGTCGCCACCATCACCGGCGTGGTTTCATTGAGCCAGTTGGCCAGTTTTTTGTTCTTGTCTTCTGAAGTAATACCTCCGTGAAAAAAAGTGCTGTCAAAGCCGTTTCTGTTAAGGAAATTGCTGATTTCCTCTGTATTTCTCCTGTTTCTTGCATAAACAATGGCCGGCTCGCCGGGTTTTAGAAGTTGGAGCAGGCGGTAATGTTTGTCTTCTTCCCTATAAACCAGATAGGCCAGGTTTTCCCTGTAAAAGGATTTTTGAAAAACTTCAGGTTCTTTAAGTTGAAGTTCGTTAATGGTATCTTTTAAAACATCCGGTGTTGCCGTAGCTGTTAATGCAATGAAAGGTACTTCGGGTTTAATCGTTCTTAACAACACGATGTTTTTATAAGCGGGTCTGAAATCATTGCCCCATTGTGAAATGCAATGTGCTTCGTCAACGGCAATGAGGTTGACGTTCATTTTTTCAATGCGTTGTTGAACCAGTTCCTGTTGTAGCCTTTCGGGAGACAGATAGAGAAACTTATAGTTGCCGTAAATACAATTGTCAAGCATCCGGTCCAAGTCGCTGTAAGATATTTTTCCGGAGAGCGCCATGCTTTTAATGCCTAAGTTATTCAAAGCGTTTACCTGGTCGTTCATCAGAGCGATTAATGGTGAAATCACGATGCAGATACCATCTTCGATTATCGCCGGAATTTGAAAACAAACTGACTTTCCGCCACCTGTGGGAAGCAGGGCAATGGTGTCTTGTTTCGCCAGGACACTTTCTATGATTTCTTCCTGAAGCGGCCTGAAGTTTCTAAAACCCCAGTATTGATATAAAACATCAGCGGGGTTCATAATTTAGTTTTTACGTTTTCAAGAATGAATGAAAGTCGTCGTTCTACAGGCAATTTGGGAACTTCAATGGGGGAGTAGTTGTAACTTTTATAGGTGTTTTCAAGGTGAAAATGAATTTTTTCAGCTTCGCGGAAGCTTTCGTAGCGTTCATTATCGGTGGTGTAAATTTCTTTCCAGAGCGGAAGAATAAAAACCAAATCATAGCAATGCTTCTCACAGGCCAGGTGCATTTCTTCGGGAAAAGTGCTGTCAATGTAGTTGAGGTAAGCAATCACGTCGTGCAAACCGCGGTCATAAAAAACATTTTGTTGATTGAATTCAGTCAACTGATTGAATTGTTTGATCCTGCCTTCAATCAATTTTTCGCTAAAGAGCATGGGATTATTTAGAAAAAGTTGTTCGTGACCTTCTTTTCTGGCTTGTAAAATCACTTCGCGTGACACTTCATGCAGGCAAGGATAACCGCTTTTTTCAAGCAATTTAATCAGGGTTGATTTTCCGGTTCCGGGACCTCCGGTAATGACAATGCGTTTTAGGTTCAACGGCTCTATGTTTTAAAATACAAAATACGGAAAAAGAATTGAAACCGAAGTCGTATCTTTGCAACCGATTTGTTTCACTTCAAAAGAATTGCAATGCAACAAGATCAAAAATCGGAAGAATTTTACAATCGTTTAAAAGAACAGCTTTCAAACAATACGCTTTGGCCGTCTCAATATTTGTTTAAATTTATTGTGCCTTCAGACAATGAAAAAGTAGCTCAGGTAAAACAAGCTTTTGATAATCACCAAGCCCAAATTGAAACCAAAACTTCATCAAACGGCAATTACATAAGCATTTCCGTAAAGGTAAAAATGAAAAACCCCAATAATGTTATTGAAAAATATCTTGAAGTTTCTTATATTGAGGGAATAATTTCACTTTAGCTTGACATAAAAGAAACAATTTTTTACTACTTTGCACATTAATTATTTACTACACTAAAATATTACAATTTTGATAGATCAATTAGAATACAACACCGAAAGGCCAAAGCTTATCATTCCTGAATACGGCCGCCACATACAAAAAATGGTTGACCATGCGGTCACTATTGAAGACCGTGAGGAGCGCAATAAAATTGCCAAAAGCATCATTGCCGTAATGGGAAATTTAAACCCTCATTTAAGGGATGTTCCCGATTTTCAACCTATGCTATGGGACCAGTTGTTCATCATTTCAAATTTTAAACTGGAAGTGGACTCGCCATTTCCCATCCCCACAAAAGAAGAATTGATGGAAAGGCCGGAACCTTTGGATTACCCTCAAAACTTCCCCAAATACCGTTTTTATGGAAACAACATCAAGCGTATGATTGATGTGGCCAATGAATGGGAAGATGGGGATAAAAAGGAAGCTTTGGTGCTCACTATTGCCAATCATATGAAAAAGTCCTACCTCAACTGGAACAAAGACACTGTTGAAGATGAGGTGATTTTTGGTCATTTGTTTGAACTTTCAGACGGAAAAATCAACCTGAAAGAAGGCAATGAAGACTTGTCTAATGCCACAGATCTTATGAAAAGCAAGAAAAAATATACTAACGGAACTACAACAAAGAAAAATTTCAAAAACAGGCCACGCAAGCGCTATTAAGTAAAATCATTTATGGGTATTTTTAAAATTGAAGGCGGTCATAAGCTAAAGGGAGAAATCCACCCACAGGGCGCAAAAAATGAAGCGCTTCAAATCCTTTGTGCTGTTTTATTAACCCCCGAAAAAGTAGAAATAAAAAACATCCCTGACATTATTGATGTCAACAAACTCATTTCCGTACTGGAACATTTGGGGGTTAAAATTCAAAAGCAAGGCAAAGGGCATTTTATTTTTCAAGCCGATGAATTGGACCTTAAATATCTGGAGTCTGAATTGTTCAAACAGGAAGGAAGCTCGCTTAGAGGTTCAATTATGATTGTAGGGCCATTGTTGGCGCGTTTTGGAAAAGGCTATATTCCACGACCCGG